>NZ_JBHWVJ010000004.1:0-195042 GCF_042736725.1 Streptomyces sp. NPDC060028
GAGGTGCCGTACCGGGCGCCGCGACGCGGTGAACCTTTCCGGTCACAGCACTAGACGCCCTGGTCCTGGCCGTTGAGGGAGGACGGCGGGGTTTCCAGGTGTTCGAGTTCGATGCCGGGCGCCGAGAGGACCACGTCCCCGGCGAGGTGGATCGTGTGGACCTCGCCGGTGTCCAGGGCGCTGACCTGGTATTCGTCCACCAGCAGCGGGCCGCTGTCGGTGGGGTGTTCCTCGCGTCGCAGCAGGGCCCAGGCCTGGTCGACGGTGCGGGGGGCCAGCACCGGGTCGGTGAGTGCGACGAGCCGGACGCGGGTGGCGGGGGCGCCGGGGGTCAGGCGGAGCAGCCGGGCCGTCGCGACGAGGAAGGCCGGGGAGGTGCCGGTGAAGCCGGGGGCCTGGACGTTGCCCTCGGTGGCCTCGGCGCCGGCGGGGTCGGTGCGTACCCAGGTGACGCCGTCGATGGCGGCGCCGCGGACCTGCCAGCTCGCGGCGTTCACCTCGAGGCGGATGGGGCGTCCGAGTTCGTCGATCGCGAGGTCGACGGAGCCGCGGTGGTCGCCGTCCGGGCCGGTGATCTGGGAGACGTAGCGCCAGCCGGAGGGGCCCGGGGCGCAGTGGAAGTGCTCCTCGCCTAGCGGGGTGTGGTCGTGCGGGTCGTGGAGCGAGTAGCGGCCGCGGGGCATGGGTCCGGAGTCCAGTCCTTGGGTGGGTACGGGGCAGGCCCCCGGCGTGGTGCCGGGGGCCTGGCTCGGTGCTGTGGATCCGCGGGGATCAGTAGCGGTAGTGGTCCGGCTTGTACGGGCCCTCGACCTTGACGCCGATGTAGTCGGCCTGCTCCGGGCGCAGGGTGGTGAGCCTGACGCCCAGGGCGTCGAGGTGCAGGCGGGCGACCTTCTCGTCGAGGTGCTTGGGGAGCACGTACACGTCGGTGGGGTACTCGGCCGGCTTGGTGAAGAGCTCGATCTGGGCCAGGGTCTGGTCCGCGAAGGAGTTCGACATCACGAAGGACGGGTGGCCGGTCGCGTTGCCCAGGTTCAGCAGGCGGCCCTCGGAGAGGACGATCAGGACCTTGCCGTCGGGGAACTTCCAGGTGTGGACCTGGGGCTTGACCTCGTCCTTGACGATGCCCTCGATCTTGGCCAGGCCGGCCATGTCGATCTCGTTGTCGAAGTGGCCGATGTTGCCCACGATGGCCTGGTGCTTCATCTTGGCCATGTCGGCGGCCATGATGATGTCCTTGTTGCCGGTCGTGGTGATGAAGATGTCGGCCGTCTCGACGACGTCCTGGAGCGTGGCGACCTGGTAGCCGTCCATCGCGGCCTGGAGGGCGCAGATCGGGTCGATCTCGGTGACGATGACGCGCGCGCCCTGGCCGCGCAGCGACTCGGCGCAGCCCTTGCCGACGTCGCCGTAGCCGCAGACGACCGCGACCTTGCCGCCGATGAGGACGTCGGTGGCGCGGTTGATGCCGTCGATGAGGGAGTGGCGGCAGCCGTACTTGTTGTCGAACTTCGACTTCGTGACGGCGTCGTTCACGTTGATCGCCGGGAAGAGCAGGGTGCCCTCGGCCATCATTTCGTACAGGCGGTGGACACCGGTGGTGGTCTCCTCGGTGACGCCGCGGATCTCGGACGCGAGCTGCGTCCACTTCTGCGGGGTCTCGCCCAGGGTGCGGTTGAGCAGGGTGAGGATGTAGCCGTACTCCTCGGAGTCCGCGGTGGCCGGGTCCGGGGCGGAGCCGACCTTCTCGAACTCGACGCCCTTGTGGACGAGCAGGGTGGCGTCACCACCGTCGTCGAGGATCATGTTCGGGCCGCCGGTGGGGGTGTTCGGCCAGGTCAGCGCCTGCTCCGTGCACCACCAGTACTCCTCCAGCGTCTCGCCCTTCCAGGCGAAGACGGGGACGCCCTGCGGGTTCTCCGGGGTGCCGTTCGGGCCGACGGCGATGGCCGCGGCCGCGTGGTCCTGGGTGGAGAAGATGTTGCAGGAGGCCCAGCGGACGTCGGCGCCGAGGGCGACGAGCGTCTCGATGAGGACGGCGGTCTGCACGGTCATGTGCAGGGAGCCGGTGACGCGCGCGCCGGCCAGGGGCTGGGTCGCCGCGTACTCCCGGCGGATCGACATCAGGCCCGGCATCTCGTGCTCGGCCAGGGTGATCTCCTTGCGGCCGAAGGCGGCAAGGCTCAGGTCTGCGACCTTGAAGTCCATGGGTGCTGCTCCTCATGGTTCGAGAGGGTGGGTACGGCTGAGCTGTGCACCGGCCGTGGTGAGACGGGGCGGCACACCGAGCACAGTCCGTCGGGGGCCCTCTCTCCCCTCGGCCGGTCACGGGGACCGCCCGACCGCCATCAGCAGCGACGCCTGACACTGATGACGAATCTACACCGATCGACGGAGCGTGCCCCAGTCCGCGGAGGGGCACGTCCGATCTTGAGGTCGGGCCTTCCAGCGGAACAGTTCAGGGCCTTTCGGACTTTTGATCCGCCTCCTGCCTGTAGCAGGATGCGGTGGGGTCGGGTCGGATGCGCGATCCCGCAGGACCGAAGGCGTGAGGAGATTCCAGTGACCAGTCCGGCAGGCCCTCCCGGTGACGCAGGCACGAGCGGGCGCAGTCCCGTGAAGTTGGTTGCCGTGACCGCGTGTCCCACGGGCATCGCGCACACCTACATGGCCGCGGAGAAGCTCCAGCAGGCCGCCGATCGGCTCGGTGTCGGGATGAAGGTGGAGACGCAGGGCTCCATCGGGGCCGAGAACGTGCTCACTGACAACGATGTCAGGGAGGCGGACGCGGTCATCATCGCCGCCGACAAGGAGGTCGACCGCGAGCGCTTCGCCGGCAAGCGGGTCCTGGCGACGGGCGTGGCGGACGGCATCCACGAGCCGGAGGAACTGATCGAGCGCGCGCAGAGCGCGCCGGTACAGGCCGGGACGACCGCCGCCGCGGGCAGCGGCAGGGGCGCGGGCGGCGCGGGCGCGGGCGGCGGGCGGGAGCGCAGCCAGGCGTACAAGGCGCTGATGAACGGCGTCTCGTACATGATCCCGTTCGTGGTGGTCGGCGGTCTGCTGCTCGCGATCTCGATCGCGCTCGGCGGGCACACGACGCCGAAGGGCATCGAGTTCGAGAAGGACTCGTTCTGGTTCTACGTCAACGCCCTCGGCGGGCTCGGCTTCAAGCTGATGCTGCCGATCTTCTCCGGCTACATCGCCTACGCACTCGGCGACCGCCCCGCGCTGGTCCCCGGCATGATCGGCGGTTTCCTGGCCGCGGACGCCGTCCACATCTACGGCGCGGACGCGAACGCGGGCTTCCTCGGCGCCATCGCGACGGGCTTCCTCGCCGGCTATCTGGTGATCTGGATCAAGAAGGTCAAGGTCCCGAAGTTCGTCATGCCGATCATGCCGATCATCGTGATCCCGGTGTTGTCGACCTTGGCGCTCGGACTGCTCTACATCTACGTCATCGGCCGGCCCATCTCCTGGGTCTTCACGAACCTCACCAGCTGGCTGAACGGGATGACCGGCTCCAGCGCGATCGTGCTGGGCGCCCTGATCGGCCTGATGATCGCCTTCGACATGGGCGGTCCGGTCAACAAGACCGCCTTCCTCGTCGCCGTCGGCCTCATCGGCACCAACAACCACGTCATGGGCATGGCCGCCGCGGCCATCCCGGTCATGCCGCTCGGCCAGGGCCTGGCCACGCTGCTGCGCCGCAAGCTCTACGGCGACCAGGAGCGGGAGACCGGCATCGCCGCGCTGTTCATGGGCTTCTTCGGCATCTCCGAAGGTGCCATTCCGTTCGCCGCCGCACGGCCCGCGCAGGTCATCCCGGCGAACATGCTCGGCGGTGCGGTGGCGGGTGCCGTCGCCGGCCTGGCCGGTGTCGAGAACTCCGTACCGCACGGCGGTCCGATCGTGGCGCTGTTCGGCGCCGTCAGCGGTGTCGCGATGTTCTTCGTCGCCATGGCGATCGGTGTGGCCGTCACGGCGCTCACCACGAACGCGCTCATCGAGATCAAGCTGCGCAGGAGCGGTACGGCGCCCGGGTCCGTCGCGGCCGCGGCGGTACGGGAGCCCGCGCTCGTCGGCGCCGGTACCGGTACCGCGGCGGCCGTCCAGGCGGCCCAGGCCCAGGCCCAGGCCCAGGCTCCGGTCCAGGCCCCGGCAGCGGCCCCGGCCGGCGCCGCGGAGCCCGAGGTGCTGTCCGGGTACCTGACCGCGCGCACCGTGAAGACCGAGTTGGCCTCGGACTCCAAGGAGGCGGCGATCCGCGAGATGGCCGAGATGCTGGCCGGCACCGGCAACGTCCGGGACGTGGACGAGCTGGTACGCGTCGCCCTCGCCCGGGAGGCGCAGGGCACCACGGGTCTCGGCGAGTCGATCGCGATCCCGCACGCCAAGACGGACGCGGTGGCCCGCCCGACCGTGGGCTTCGCCCGCTCCGAGGAGGGCATCGAGTGGGGCGCCCTGGACGGGACGAAGGCCCGGCTGATCTTCATGATCTCGGTGCCGGAGGCCGCGGCCGGCGACGAGCACCTGCGGATCCTGGCGCTGCTGTCGCGCAAGCTCATGGACGCCGGCTTCCGGGAGCGCCTGCAGGGCGCCCCCGACGAGCGGGCGATCCTGGACGTCCTGCGCGAGATCCGGTAGCTCCCGGCCGGCACGCCTACGAGGAAGGCCCCCACGGCACTCGCCGCGGGGGCCTTCCTCGTAGGCGCAGGCGTCAGGCCTTGCCCGCCTCGTGCGCGGCGGCGTCGTAGATGTCGGGCTCCAGGTAGATCACCCGGGCGATGGGCACGGCCTCGCGGATGCGGGCCTCGGCCGCGTCGATGGCGTTCGCGACCTGGGTCGCGGTGTCGTCGTGCCGGACGGCGATCTTGGCGGCGACCAGCAGCTCCTCGGGGCCGAGGTGCAGGGTCCGCATGTGGATCACGCCGGTGACGGTGTGCCCGTCGACGAGCGCGGCCTTGATCTTCTCGACCTCTTCCGCGCCCGCGGCCTCGCCGAGCAGCAGGGACTTGGTCTCCGCGGCCAGGATGATCGCGATGATGATGAGCAGGACGCCGATGCACAGGGTGCCGATGCCGTCCCAGACACCGTCGCCGGTCAGCAGCGCGAGGCCGACGCCACCGAGGGCCAGGACCAGGCCGACGAGCGCGCCGAGGTCCTCCAGCAGGACCACGGGCAGCTCGGGGGCCTTGGCGCGCCGGACGAACTGGATCCACGTCAGCGTGCCGCGGATCTCGTTCGACTCCTTGATCGCCGTACGGAAGGAGAAGGACTCGGCGAGGATCGCGAAGACGAGGACGCCGACCGGCCAGTACCAGTGCTCGATCTCGTGCGGGTCCTTGATCTTGGCGAAGCCCTCGTAGATCGCGAACATGCCGCCGACCGTGAACAGCACGATGGAGACGAGGAAGGCGTAGATGTAGCGCTCACGCCCGTAGCCGAAGGGGTGCTGCGGTGTCTCCTCGCGCTGCGCCTTCTTCCCGCCGAGGAGGAGCAGCCCCTGGTTCCCGGAGTCCGCCAGCGAGTGGACGCTTTCCGCGAGCATCGACGAGGAGCCGCTGAAGAGGTATGCCACGAATTTGGCTACAGCGATGGCGAGGTTGGCGGCGAGTGCCGCCACGATCGCCCTTGTACCGCCCGACGCGCTCATGGATGCGGGGTGTCCTTCCTAGCCACTGACTACCGGCCGCACATTGTTGCAGCCGACGGGACGGACGCCACGTCAGACCAGCACGGTGGCACGGAATACGGTGCCGGTCCCGGACAGTTCGGCCTTTTCGCCCGCCGGTACGAAGACCGACTCGCCCGGGGCCAGGGTCAGTTCGCCCGCCATCGGGGATCCGGCGGTGCACAGCAGGATCTGCGGGGCCGCGTCCGGGAGGGTCTGCGGGGCGCCGCCGGGGGCCAGGTCGAAGCGGGAGAGCCGGAATTCGTCGATGGGGGTCTCGTAGACCTCCTCGCCGTCGCCCTCGGGGCGCAGCAGTCCGGGCTCGCGGGGCTCGAAGATGACGACCTTGAGCAGCTCCGGGACGTCGACGTGCTTGGGGGTGAGCCCGCAGCGCAGCACGTTGTCGGAGTTGGCCATCAGCTCGACGCCGAGTCCGTCGAGGTAGGCGTGCGGGATGCCGGCGCCGAGGAACATGGCCTCGCCGGGCTGGAGCCGGACGTGGTGGAGCAGCATGGCGGCGATCACGCCGGGGTCGCCCGGGTAGTCGTGCACGAGCCCCGCGTACGGCGTGTACGGGCCGCCGAGCCGGCCGGCGGCGGCCGCGGCCTCGGTGACCGTACGGGCCATCTCGGCGCGGTCGGCGGTCAGTACGGCGGTGAGCACCTCGCGCAGCGCCGCCTCCTCGGGGTGGGCGCGCAGCAGGTCGGCGTACGGCTTGAGGGAGTCGACGCCGAGGCCTTCGAGCAGCGCGGCGGCCTCCAGCGGGGGGCGGAAGCCGCACAGGCCGTCGAAGGGGGTGAGCGCGCAGATCAGTTCGGGCTTGTGGTTGGCGTCCTTGTAGTTGCGGTGGCCCGCGTCGATCGGGACGCCGCGGCTCTCCTCGTCGGCGAAGCCCGCCTCGGCCTGGGCGAGGTCGGGGTGGACCTGGAGGGAGAGCGGGGCGCCGGCGGCGAGGATCTTGAAGAGGAAGGGCAGCCTGGGGCCGAACTTGGCGACGGCGGCCGCTCCCAGCTCGCCCTCGGGGTCGGCCGCGATGACGTCCGCGAGGGTGATCGTCCCGGCGCCGCGGTCGAGGCGGGACGGCGCCCCGGGGTGGGCGCCCAACCACATCTCGGCCTGGGGTTCACCGGTCGGCTCGACTCCCAGGAGGGCCGGGATCGCGGTGGTGGATCCCCAGGCGTAGGGGCGGATCGTGTTCGTCAGGCGGTCCATCGTCGTCTTTCCTGGATCTGGAACTGGAGCGGGGCGGCCCGGGCGTGCCTCAGCCGTGTCCCCTGGAGGCCAGCGCCAGGTAGGCGGTGGCGAAGTCGGTGACGGCGAGGAGTTCGGCGAGCTGTTCGAGCTCCGTGCCCTCCTCGGGTTCGAGCTCGCTGATGGCCGTGTCGTGGCTGAGGGCGAGTTCGCGGGCGGCGGGGGCGGCGGTCAGACCGCCGGCCGGCCGGTCGCGCAGCAGGACGACGCGGGCGCGCAGGGCCTGGGGTTCCTCGACGCGGTCGCGGAAGAAGTCCTCGGGGTCGGCTCCGGCGGCGAAGGACCCGGCCAGCAGCACCCCGTGGGCGGGCAGTGCCTCGGGGAGCTCGGAGGCGAGCGCGGGGCGGCCGGCGAGCTCGGCGAGGGTGGCGGCGAAGCGGCGGCCGGCCGGGCCGGCGGCGGCGCCCTCGCTCCAGATGAGCGGGAGGGAGTCGGCGAGCTCGGAGGCGAGGGTCTTGGCCGGGTTGGAGTACGTGGCGATGGCGGGGCCGCAGCGCTCGGCGGTGCGGTCGAGCCGGTCGGCGACGAGCTGCAGGGTGCCGGGGGCCGCCGTGATCAGGCCGACCTTGTCGAGGAGGACCAGCAGCGGGGTGAGCAGCGCCCACAGGGCGCCGGGGCCGGCCGCCGCGGACTCGTCGTACTCCTGGTACGGGGCCCTGGCCATCGGTACGAGGAGCCCGTGCGCGCCGTCCACCGCCTCGCTCAGGGGCGAGCGTTCGGGCGCGACGGCGACGACGGTGCAGCCGCGCCGGTAGGCCTGCTCGGCGAGGACGGCGAGGCCGGGCTCGGTGCCGTCGGTGGTGGCGATGAGCAGCAGGTCGACGGGGCCGGCCCAGCCGGGCACCGCCCAGCGCAGTGCGCCGGGGGCGTGTGCGACCCCGGTGGGGTGCAGCCGGGTGACCGGGGCGGAGGCTCCGGCGAGGGCGCCCAGCAGGTCGGCGACGCCGGTGGCGGCGGTGCCGGGGCCGGCGATGAGCACGGCGCGGGGGCGGCCGTCGGGGCGCAGGTCCCCGAGGCCGGCTTCCGCGGCGTGCCGGGCGGCGGTGCGGACCCGGGCGCCGGCCTCGGCGGCGCCGCGGAGCAGGCCGCGGCGGTCGGCGCGGGCCAGGTCCTCCGGTGCGTCGAGGAGCGACTCGTCGAGCATGGCGGCCTCCGGCGGTGTTGACGGCGTGGGCGGTCTGCGCGGGTGGGGCGGGCTACGCGGGGCGGCGGGCCTCGTCCACGAGGAGGACCGGGATGCCGTCGCGTACCGGGTAGGCGAGACCGCAGTCCGCGGTGCCGGTGCAGATCAGCTCGGGTGCCGTCTCGTCGGCCGACTTGTCCTCGAGGGGCGAGTGGCAGGCGGGGCAGGCGAGGATCTCCAGGAGGCCGGCTTCGAGCGGCATGGGGCGGGTTCCCTTCGGGGAGGTGGATCGGGCGAGGTCAGCGTACCGCCGGTCCACCACCGGTGCGGTGCGATGTGATCCGGCGGTGCCGGTGCGCGGGCGGGCAGCGGGGGGGCTCCGCCCCGGACCCCGCGCCTCAAACCCCGGCGGGGCCGGTGGCCGGCCCCGCCGGGGTTCGGGTCAGGCGCGGACGAGGGCGAGGACCTCGTCGCGGATCTTGGTGAGGGTGGCCTGGTCGCGGGCTTCCACGTTGAGGCGCAGGAGCGGCTCGGTGTTGGAGGGGCGCAGGTTGAACCACCAGTCGGCGGTGGTGACCGTCAGGCCGTCCAGTTCGTCGACGGTGACGCCGTCCTGGGAGCCGTAGGTCTCCTTGACCAGGGCGGTGCGGCCGGCCTGGTCGGCGACGGTGGAGTTGATCTCGCCGGAGCCGACGTAGCGGTCGTAGGAGGAGACCAGGTCGGACAGGGTGCCGTCCTGGCCGCCGAGGGCCGCCAGGACGTGGAGCGCGGCGAGCATGCCGGTGTCCGCGTTCCAGAAGTCCTTGAAGTAGTAGTGCGCGGAGTGCTCGCCGCCGAAGATGGCGCCGGACTTGGCCATCTCCTCCTTGATGAAGGAGTGGCCGACGCGGGTGCGGACGGGGGTGCCGCCGTTCTCCTTGACGACCTCCGGGACGGACCAGGAGGTGATCAGGTTGTGGATCACGATGCCGGTGCCGCCGTTGCGGGCCAGCTCGCGGGCCGCGACCAGGGCGGTGATGGCGGACGGGGAGACGCCCTCGCCGCGCTCGTCGACGACGAAGCAGCGGTCGGCGTCGCCGTCGAAGGCGAGGCCGAGATCAGCGCCTTCGGCGATCACGCGGGCCTGGAGGTCGACGATGTTCTTCGGGTCGAGCGGGTTGGCCTCGTGGTTCGGGAAGGTCCCGTCCAGCTCGAAGTACATGGGTACGAGGTCCAGCGGGAGGCCCTCGAAGACGGTGGGGACGGTGTGGCCGCCCATGCCGTTGCCCGCGTCGACGACGACCTTCAGCGGGCGGATGGCGGTGAGGTCCACCAGGCCCTTGAGGTGCTCGGCGTAACCGGCGAGGCTGTCCTGCTCGGTGATGGTGCCCGGGACGGTGCCGGCGGGGATCGCCGGGGCGCCCTCGTCGGTCCACTTCTCGGCGAGCTCGCGGACGGTGGACAGGCCGGTGTCCTGGCCGACCGGGGCGGCGCCCGCGCGGCAGAGCTTGATGCCGTTGTACTGGGCCGGGTTGTGCGAGGCCGTGAACATCGCGCCGGGCAGGTCCAGCTTGCCGGAGGCGTAGTACAGCTGGTCGGTGGAGCACAGCCCGATCAGGGTGACGTCGACGCCGCGGGCGGCCGCGCCGCGGGCGAAGGCGCCGGACAGGCCGGGCGAGGAGGGGCGCATGTCGTGGCCGACGACGATGGCCGTGGCTCCGGTGACCTCGACGAACGCAGCACCGAACAGCTCGGCCAGGGGCTCGTCCCACTCGTCCGGTACGACGCCTCGTACGTCGTATGCCTTGACGATGTTCGAAAGATCTGCGGCCACTGCCTGCCCTCCTGAAGGTCCTGTGCGGTGGAGCAAACCTACCTCGTGTGGAGAGCGACTTTTCAGACGATCCACGTGTCAGGAGTCGGGCGAACGCAGGACACGGAGGTGTCCCCGGCGTGTCTCGCCGGTGGCCTGGGTGCCCTTGCGGCCGCCGCCGGCCTCGGCCGCGCGTTCCGGCGGACGGGCCGCCTCGCGCACGGCGTTGGCCAGGGCTTCGAGGTCGTCGCCGGTGGGGCGGGACGGCGCGGAGCCGTCGGAGAGGCGTACGACGTCCCAGCCGCGCGGGGCCGTCAGGCGCTCCGAGTGCTCGGCGCACAGGTCATAGCAGTGGGGTTCGGCGTAGGTGGCGAGCGGGCCGAGAACTGCGGTCGAATCGGCGTAGACGTACGTCAGTGTCGCGACGGCAGGGCGGCCGCACGCGGTGCGCGAACAGCGACGTACAAGGCTCACGACGTTGGACGGTACCGCACTCTTGACCGGGCCGCGACGACTCTCCCGCCGGTCACTCCCCCGTGTCGTCGTGGCGCGGCGTGCGGACCGTGCCCGGGTCCGGTGCGGGGAGTCCGGAACGCGGCCCAACCTTGGCCGAATCGTTCCGCGTACGACATCGGACCGTGGCCGGTGCGAAGGCCGGAGCGGGGGCGGGCGCGCGGGCTACGCTGCGGGGGTGACGGACAGCCCTCTGCCCCCTCCCCTCCCGGCCGACTCCGCCGCGGGGCCTCCCGCCGAGCCGCGGGTGCGCCGACGTGACCGGCACGGGCGCGGGATGCGCGGGCCGGTGGCCCCGCCGCAGGTGCCGCTGTCGGCGAGTCGTGCGGAGCTGTTCGGCGACCTCGTACGGGACTCCGTGGAGCGCCTGGAGCGGCGCTGGCCACAGCTGGCCGAGGTGGAGTTCCTGGTCGGGGACGTGCCGGGCCCGCCGGGCGGCGCGGACGCCGGCTGGAACGACGAAGCGGTGCCGCTGGGCGCGCTGGCGGAGCCGGCGGACGGGCGGCCGGCCCGGATCGTGGTGTTCCGCCGGCCCGTGGAGATCCGTGCGAAGTCGCGGGACGACAGGGCGCTGCTGATCCACGAGATCGTGGTGGAGCAGGTGGCGGAGCTGCTGGGGCTGTCCCCGGAGACGGTGGACCCGCGCTACGGGCAGGACTGACGCGCTCTGACGCGCCCTGCCCGTACGCGCGCTGTCAGTCGGTCAGGACCGAGAGGTCCTGGCTCGCCTTGGGGACCGAGACCGTTGAGTGGTCGTCCGACAGGGTCTGCACGGTGAACATCGGGATGCCGTCGCGCGGGATGGTCAGCGTGCGGGACGCGTGGACGGGGCCGCCGGAGAGGGTCTCCACCGTGAGGGCGTACGCGCCCTTCCCGCCGGCGGGGGCCACGGCCACCGTCTGGGTGGTGCCCGCCTTGACGGTGACCTCCTGGGAGGCCGCCTCGCCGCCCTCGGTGCCGGGTGAGGCCGTCACCTTGACCTTCGCGTCGGCGCCCGTCGCCGTCAGGGACAGCACCGTCGCGTTCTCCTCGGTCCGGTTGTCGGCGACGGTGGCCCGGGTGCCGACCGGGGCGGCGGCCTGGACGAAGCCGAGCTCCTGCTTGGCGCCGCTGCCACGGACCACCCGTACCGCCGCGACCACCGGGACCGCCGCCTTGCCGTCGGCGGGGGTCAGCACCAGCGAGCCGGGTTCGCCGCGGGTGACGTCCTTGAGGTCGACGCTCGCGGTCATGCCCGCCTTGACGTGCAGCTGTTCGTTGTCCGCCGGGCTGATGGAACCGTTCGGACCGGCGAGGCGGATCTTGAGGTCCGCGTCCTCGCCGCCGGGTGCGAAGGCGACCAGCCGTACGGAGGTGGCGTCCGCGGGGATCCCGGGCAGCACCAGCGAGCCCGCCGGGTCGACGGAGGCGGGCAGCCAGTCGGAGCCGACCCCCTCCTCGGCGGCCTGAGCGGTGGCGCCGACCCGGCCCGCGCGGGTGGTGACGTGGGCGGTGACGTCCGGGATCTGGGCGCCGGGGGCGAGGGAGGACAGGGAGATGGCCTTGGTGGACTTCGGGTCGATGCGGATGTTCTCGCTGGTGCCCTGGTCGGGCTTGAGCACCCCGTCCGGGCCGAACAGCTTGATGTCCACGACGGCCGCGGTGTCGTCGGGGTTGGTGAGGTGGACGTAGTCCTCGCGCCCCTTGGCGGTGCTCACCCCGGGGAACCAGAAGTCGGTGCCGGGCGCGGTGCAGCTCATGCCGAGCACGCCGCGGGCGCGGCCGACCGAGACCACCGTGGTCTGCTGCGCGGTCCAGCCGGGGGCGAGGAACCCGTCGGCGGTGCCGGTCAGCGCGGGCGCCTCGGCGCCGGACGCCTTGGCGCCGACGGGCTTGCCGGGCTCCTTGAGCTCCAGCACCTGCTTGGCGTCCTTGGTCGCGCCCAGCAGCCGGGCCGAGCCCTTGCCGCCGGCGGCGGCCTTGCCCGGGGTGATCGCCGTGTACTGGGTGTCGGCGATGTCGGAGGAACTGGGCGCCGGGCACACCAGCAGCGACCGCTCCACCGGCATCCGGGCGGCCGCGGCCGACGCCTTGCCCTCGGTGGCGGCGGAGGCGTCGTCGGCGGGCGCGGTGAGGGAGGCGACGGCGGTGACGGCGGCGAGCGCCGCCGCCACGGCCGCGAGCGTCAGGGGTGCGCGCTTCACTGCTGGGGGCTCCCGTCCGGACGCGGGTCGTGCTGTCCGTAGGTGTCGTACGGGTCGTACGGGTGGGGGTACTGCTGCTGGAACGGCTGCTCGTACGGCTGCTCGTACTGCTGCGGCTCGAACTGCTGGTCCTGGTAGGGCTGGTCCGCGTACGGCTGCTCGCCGTACGGCTGGTCCGGCGCGGGGTACGGCTCGTACTCCGGGGCCGGCGGCGCGTACGGGGGCTGCGGGGGCTGTTGGGGCTCCTGCTGCTCGTACGCGTAACCGTCCTGGTCGCCGTACGCCTGGTACGCGTACGTGTCCTCCCCGTACACCGGCTGCGCCGGGATGTCCGCGTACGGGTCGGCGGCGACCGCGGCGGCGGTCTCGGCGGCGGCCGTCTCCGAGGCGTTGGCGGTCTCGGCCTCGGCGCGCAGCCGGCGGGCGCGGCGGCCCTCCCCGGCCTCGCCCGGTCCGGGCTGGGCCGGGATGGCGGCCTCGTCCTCGGGCAGGTCGTCGTCGAGGCGGGCGCGGCGGCCGGGTAGGGCCATCACGAGCAGGACGAGCGCGAGCAGGCCCTGCGCCCAGTGCCAGGCGGTCCGGGTGAGGGCGTCCTCGTGGACGAGGTCGAGGCGGCCGCCGGCGGCGGGGAGCTCGAAGGCCTGCGCCCATCCGTCGACGGTCTTGGCCTTGAGCGGCTTGCCGTCGAGGGTGGCCTGCCAGCCGGGGGCGGCCCGGTCGGCGATGCGCAGGACGCGGCCCGCCTCGCCGGCCTGGATCTTGGTGTGGACCTCGACGGGGCCGGAGGCGACCGGGATCGGGGCCTCGCCGGGCTTGCCGGAGACGATCACGGCGCGGGCGACCTGGCGGTCCACCCGCCACAGGGCGCTTCCGTCGACCTGGCTGAGGCGGCTGAGGCCCGGGGTGGCGTCGAGGACCTTGCGCATCTGCTGCGGGGCGCCGTCGCGGACCAGGATGTAGCGGATGGCGAAGCCGCCGAGCTGGTCGGTCTGGTCGGCGCCGGAGCCGGCGACGAGGCTGGAGACGACCTTGTCGAGGCGGGAGTCGCTGCCGGCCTGGGCGGCCAGTTCGGCGTCGCCGAGGTGGCCGCCGGAGCCGCGGACCAGGGTGTAGGAGAGCGCGGCGGGCGAGGTGGCGCCGAGGACGAGGGTGCGGGCCTGGTCGCGGGTGCCGCTCTCCTCGGCGACGAAGGCCGGGACCTGGACGGGGTCGCGCCTCTGGAGCGGGCCGGCTGCGCCGCTCAGCATCCAGCCGGCCGCGCCGAGCAGCGGGCCGACGGCGGCGGCGAGCGCGATGAGCGCGGCCAGCGGCTGGCGCCAGCCGAAGCTGCTGGCGGCGACGCGTTCCTTGGCGCCGTCGGCGCCGAGCACGGCGGCGGCCAGCAGGGCGAGCCCGTACACGAGGGTGGCGGGCCCGGCCCAGGCGCTGCGGTTGAGGAGGACGGCGAGGACCAGCGCGGCCAGGGCGGTGGCCCAGGCGGTGCGGATGGCGAACTGCCGCTCGGAGCGCACCAGCGCGGCCAGCGCGGCCAGGACGATGCCGATCAGCACCAGTCCGCCGGCGGTCTTGGGTCCGCCGGGGCTGATGCCGAGGAGGTCGAGGGCGCTCGCGGAGCCGGTTCCGTAGGACAGTCCGGCCTCGTGCAGGAAGCGGGCGGGGTGGGTGAGCAGGCTCAGCGACCACGGGGCGAGGACGAGGACCGGGACGGCGAGGGTGGCCAGGAGCCGCGGCCCGTACGCCTTCCACTGCGCGCGGCGCATCACGAGCGCGGCGGTGCCCAGCACTGCGGCGAGCGGCCACACGACGGGGGTGAAGGCGGTGGCCAGCGTCAGCAGGAGGGTGTAGGTCCACGTCGCGCGCCAGCTGCCGGTGCCCTCGGATCCCGCGAACCCGAAGGCGGCGACCGCGGAGCGGGCGATGAGCGGGAGCAGGATCGCGAGGACGGCGGTGCCGAGGCGGCCGCCGGCGAGGGCTCCGGTGACGGCGGGGAGGAAGGCGTAGGCGATGGCGGCCCAGCCGCGCAGCAGCCGGGACTCGACGAGCGGCCGGGAGGCGAAGTAGGCGGCGAGTCCGGCGAGCGGCACCGAGCAGACGAGCAGCAGGGTCAGGGCGGTGGCGGTGGAGCCGAACATCAGGGTGGAGATCGCGCCGAGGACGGCGAGGTAGGGGGGCGCGCCGGTGGTGGAGCCGGTGCCGACGGGCTGCCAGTCGCCGGTGTAGCGGCGCCAGAGGTCGAGTCCGCTGTCGGGGGCGGGCAGCAGGGCGCCGCCCATGAGGGAGCCGCCGCCGAGCAGGGAGCGGCAGGCGATCAGGGAGACGAGCAGGAGGAGCGCGAAGAGGACGGGCGCGGGCTTGCGCGCGATCCGCTTGAGGCGCGCGAACTGTTCGATCTCCAGGTAGTCGGCGTCGTCTCCGCCGGGCCCGGACTCGACGGCGCCGCCGTGGCGTCCCGCGGCGGCGGCCTCGGTGTCGCGGTCGCCGCCGAAGTAGCCGGCGAGCTGTTCGGCGTTGGCGCGCAGGGTGGCGCCGGGCGGCGGGAAGAGCGGGCGCAGTTCCTTGGCGGGGACCGCGGGGCGGCGGCGCGCCGTGCGGGCGGCCAGGATGCGACCGGGTCTCAGCAGGGTGGCGAGGAGTCCGGTGATCTCGTCGACGGCCTGGCCGGGGGCCTTGCCGACGAGGTAGGCGAGGGTGCGCAGCACGGTGCCGACGAGGACGCGCAGCAGGACGTACGGGAGCGCGCGGCCCGAGCTGTTGGCGAGCATCGTGTAGACGGCGCCGGCCTTGTCCACGCGGTGCGGGCTGGCGGTGGTTCGGCCGGCGCAGTCGACGGTGCGGCGTTCGCGGGCGGAGGCCTCGGCGTGGCGCAGGACTGCGTCGGGGGCGATGAGGACGGTGTGGCCGGCGCTCTGGGCGCGCCAGCACAGGTCGACGTCGTCGCGCATGAGGGGCAGGCGGCGGTCGAAGCCGCCGAGGGCGTCGTACACGTCGCGGCGTACGAGCATGCCGGCGGTGGAGACGGACAGGACGGGGTGGACCTGGTCGTGCTGGCCCTGGTCCTGTTCGCGGCGGTCGAGTCCGGTCCAGCGGCGGCCGCTGCGGGCGATGGTGACGCCGACTTCGAGGAGTTGCTTCTTGTCGTACCAGCCGCGCAGCTTGGGGCCGATGACGGCGGCTTCGGGGTTGTCCTCGGCGACGCGCAGCAGTTCGGCGAGGGCGTCGGGCTCGGGGGCGCAGTCGTCGTGGAGCAGCCAGAGCCACTGGACGGGGTCGCCGTGGGGCAGTTCGGGGAGGTCGTAGTTGTCGTCGCGCCAGGTGCGGCTGACGGGGTCCCAGCCCGAGGGGCGCTTGAGGTACGGGAGGTCCTCGGGGGTGAGGGTGCCCGCGGTGCGGACGGCCTCGTCGACGGCCGCGCCGAATCCGGTGCGGCGGGCGAGGTGCAGGACCCGGTCGTCGCCGAGGGCCTCGGTGAGCAGGCGCGCGGAGTCGTCGGCGCTGCCGGTGTCGGCGGCGATGTGGCTCTGGGCGGGGCGTTCCTGGCCGAGGAGGCCGGCGAGCGTCCGGGGCAGCCAGCGGGAGCCGTCGTGGGCGACGAGCACCGCGGTGACGACGTGCCGGGGGAACTCTGGTGTGGCGGCAGCCTGGTAGGAGGCCGTCGACTGGCTGTGCAGGGACATCGCGGTACGGGCCCTCCGGCCGGGGATCCGGGGGTGGTGTGCCCTCGGAGGCTGCTGGACAGCGCCCCACACTAACGGCTGTAAACACAGCGGTCCGCCTCCAGCGGGGAAGGTGCAGGAGGCGGACCGTTTGCTCTGCTCGTCGCGATGCCGCTCTCGGTGTTCGCGGCGGTACGTGCGGCGGTACTTGTGGTGGTGCTTGCGGTGGTGCTTGCGGTGGTGCTTGCGGTGGTGCGGCCGGGCTTTCGGCTATGCCGTGCGCGGCGTTCGATATGTCATGGGATGTACCGTGGGCGCCGGGCAGTGAGCGCCGGGGCAGCTTCAGACCGCGGCCTTCTTCAGCCGGCGGCGCTCTCGTTCGGACAGGCCGCCCCAGATGCCGAATCGCTCGTCGTTGGCGAGGGCGTACTCCAGGCATTCGGAGCGGACTTCACAGGCCAGGCAGACCTTTTTGGCCTCGCGGGTGGAGCCGCCCTTCTCGGGAAAGAAGGACTCGGGGTCGGTCTGGGCGCACAGTGCGCGCTCCTGCCATCCGAGCTCCTCGTCCGCCTCCTCGACCAGCAGTTCCTGAAACAGCTCGGTCATGTGCGCCCCTCGCTCTGTCTGTGCGTCCCCGTGGTGTTGCCGTTACTCATAGCTACGTAACGACACGAGTGAAATTACAAGTGGGGGGCTCCGGCGCAGTCAAGCCGAGATCTGCTATTGGGCCCCTTATTCACTCTGCGGAACCAAGGCTATGCAGAAAGTGTTCATATCGCCAAAAATCGTGACACATGCCACGGGCACCACAAACGCCACTCCCACACCAGCAGCCGACGCGTCACCCTGTGGTGGGGTTCCGATCCGGCCGAAGAAGCGGTGCGGATCACATTTCGGCCACGAAGTGACGGTGCGACGAGGTGTGAAGCGCCAGTTCCCGGGTTCGGATTGCACAAACCTTTCTCCGGACACCGTAACCGGATGAGGTGAAACTTTTGCACCAAAACCGGACATTGAGTTGACAGTCCGACCCCCCACCGGGTCTCCTTGTTGCCATGTCAGTGACCGCAGCCACCTCCCGGACCCCCTTTCGTGGGTTCCTGTGGGCTGCCCAGGTTCGCTGTTGCTGTTGCGGCTGTTGATGCCTCCGGAGCTTCGGCTCCGCTGAGCTCCGGCCCGCCCCCACAGCAACCGCCGCACCACTGACATCCGTCGAGGACTCCCCCACGATGAACAGCACCCCCCTCACCGTCGAGAGCGACCTCCAGATCGCCGGCGACATCCTCTCCGTACAGCACCTCCTGCAGCCCGCCCGCGAACACCCGGCCACCGTCGCCGAGTTCGCGGGCCTCGCCCGCTCCATCGCCGAGAACCGCTCCGAGTGGGAGCACCTCGTCCGGTACGACGCCACCACCCGCTGGTACCACCGGCTGCGCACCGGCCCCGGCTACGAGGTCTGGCTGCTCAGCTGGGTCCCCGGCCAGGGCAGCGGCCTGCACGACCACGGCGCCTCCTCCGGTGTGCTGACCGTCCTGGAGGGCGAGCTCACCGAGAACACCCCGCACCCCGCCCGCGGACCGCTCACCCTGCGCGCCGGCTCCCAGCGCGTCTTCGCCCCCGGCTACGCCCACGAGGTCGTCAACGACACCCTCGACGGTGCGGTCAGCCTGCACGTGTACTTCCCCGGGCTGACCGAGATGCCGATGCACAACTGCTCCCCGGCCAGGCCGGAGGCCGTC
This sequence comes from Streptomyces sp. NPDC060028, assembly GCF_042736725.1. Taxonomy (NCBI): domain Bacteria; kingdom Bacillati; phylum Actinomycetota; class Actinomycetes; order Kitasatosporales; family Streptomycetaceae; genus Streptomyces; species Streptomyces sp. NPDC060028. The sequence goes on from NZ_JBHWVJ010000004.1 coordinate 17,929, forward strand.
TCCGTCTGACGGGGAGCGGCCTGACAGACTGCGCTGCATGCGCATTGTTGTTCTGGCCGGCGGCATCGGCGGCGCCCGTTTCCTCCGCGGCCTCAAGGCCGCGGTTCCCGACGCGGCCATCACGGTCATCGGCAACACCGGTGACGACATTCACCTGTTCGGGCTGAAGGTGTGCCCCGATCTGGACACGGTGATGTACACCCTCGGCGGTGGCATCAACGAGGACCAGGGCTGGGGCCGCACCGACGAGTCCTTCACCGTCAAGGAGGAACTCGCGGCGTACGGGGTCGGCCCCACCTGGTTCGGCCTCGGCGACCGCGACTTCGCCACCCACATCGTCCGTACGCAGATGATCGACGCCGGCTATCCGCTCAGCGCCGTCACCGAGGCGCTCTGCGACCGCTGGCAGCCCGGGGTCCGGCTGCTGCCCATGTCCGACGACCGCGTCGAGACGCACGTCGCGATCACCGACGCCGAGACCGGCGAACGCAGGGTCGTCCACTTCCAGGAGTACTGGGTCCGGATGCGCGCCGCGGTGGACGCGGAGGCCGTCGTACCCGTCGGCGCCGAACAGGCCAAGCCCGCGCCCGGCGTACTGGAGGCCATCGCGGCCGCCGACGTGATCATCTTCCCGCCGTCCAACCCCGTCGTCTCGGTCGGGACCATCCTGGCCGTCCCCGGCATCCGGGAGGCCGTCGCCGCCGCCCAGGCGCCCGTCGTGGGCCTCTCCCCCATCGTCGGGGGCGCCCCCGTACGCGGCATGGCCGACAAGGTGCTCGCCGCGGTCGGCGTCGAGTCCACCGCCGCCGCGGTCGCCCTGCACTACGGCACCGGGCTGCTCGACGGCTGGCTGGTCGACACCGCCGACGCGCGATCCGTCGCCGAGGTGGAGGCGGCCGGGATCACCTGCCGGGCGGTGCCGCTGATGATGACCGACCTGGCCGCCACCGCCGCGATGGCCCGGGCCGCGCTGGAGCTCGCGGAGGCCTCCCGGTGACCACCCCGCACGCCTCTCGCGAGGACACCCCCTCGTACGAGGTCCGGGCCGTCGGCAAGATCCCCGAGGTCCGCCCCGGCGACGACCTGGCGCGCCTGATCGCGGCCGCGGAGCCCGGCCTGCGGGACGGGGACGTCCTGCTGGTCACGTCGAAGATCGTCTCGAAGGCGGAGGGCCGGATCGTCCGGGCCGACTCGCGCGAGGATGCCATAGACGCGGAGACCGTACGGGTGGTCGCGCGGCGCGGGACCCTGCGCATCGTCGAGAACCGCCAGGGCCTGGTGATGGCCGCGGCCGGCGTGGACGCCTCGAACACGGCCCCCGGCACGGTGCTGCTGCTGCCCCAGGACCCGGACGCCTCGGCTCGGGCCATCCGGGCCGGGCTGCGGGACCTGCTGTCCGTGGACGTCGGGGTGGTGGTGACGGACACCTTCGGGCGGCCGTGGCGCACCGGGCTGACCGACGTCGCGATCGGCTCGGCCGGGGTACGGGTGCTGGACGACCTGCGCGGCGCCACGGACGCGCACGGCAACCCGCTGAGCGCGACCGTGGTGGCCACCGCGGACGAGCTGGCGGCCGCCGGGGACCTGGTCAAGGGCAAGGCCGCCGGGCTGCCGGTGGCGGTGGTGCGCGGGCTGGCCCACGTACTGGGCGAGGGGTCGACCGCGCGGGACCTGGTGCGCTCGCCCGCCGACGACATGTTCCGCCTGGGCACCTCGGAGGCCGTACGGGAGGCCGTGACGCAGCGCCGTACGGTACGGGCCTTCACCGCCGACCCGGTCGACCCGGGCGCCGTCCGCCGCGCGGTGGCGGCGGCCGTGACGGCCCCGGCCCCGCACCACACGACGCCGTGGCGGTTCGTCCTGCTGGAGTCGGCCGCGGCGCGGCTGGAGCTGCTGGACGCGATGCGGGACGCCTGGGTCGAGGACCTGCGGCGGGACGGCAAGTCGCCGCAGTCCATCGCGAAGCGGGTGCGGCGCGGCGACGTGCTGCGCGCCGCCCCGTACCTGGTGGTGCCGTGTCTGGTGACGGACGGGGCGCACGACTACGGGCACGCCCGCCGGGACGCGGCGGAGCGGGAGATGTTCGTGGTCGCGATGGGCGCGGGCGTACAGAACTTCCTGATCGCGCTGGCCGGGGAGCGGCTGGGGTCGGCGTGGGTGTCCTCGACGATGTTCTGCCGGGACGTCGTGCGCAAGGTGCTCGGGCTGCCGGACGACTGGGACCCGATGGGGGCGGTGGCCGTGGGTCACGCGGCCTCGCCGCCGGCGCAGCGGCCGGCGCGCGAGGCGGAGCAGTTCATCGAGGTGCGGTAGTCGCCGGCGCGGCCCTCGCCGGCGCGGCGCTCGCCGGCGCGGCGCTCAGAGCAGGCCGATGTCTCCGCGGGGCATCCGCGGGGCGCGGCGCGGCGGGGCGGCTCCGGCCAGCAGGATGAGGCGGGCGGCGCGGTGGCGCTGGCCTGCGTACGGGGCGAGGAGCTCCAGCATCGCGGCGTCGTCGGCGTCGCGGTCGCCGGCCAGCGCGTAGCCGACGATGCCCGGCAGGTGCAGGTCGCCGGTGGTGACGGCGTCGGGGGCGCCGTTGCTGCGCTGGAGGGTCTCGGCGGAGGTCCACGGGCCGATGCCGGGGACGGCCTCCAGGCGGGCGGTCGCCTCGGGGAGCTCCATGGCCGCGGCCTCCTCCAGGCGGTTCGCGACGCGGGCGGCCCGGACGATGGCGGCGGAACGCTTGGCGTCGACGCCGGCCTTGTGCCAGTCCCAGGAGGGGATCAGGGCCCAGGTGCGGGGGTCCGGCATCACGTACAGGTCCTGCGGGGCCGGGCCCGGGCCCGGCGCGGGCTCGCCGTACTGGCGCACCAGGCGGCGCCAGGCACGGTACGCCTCGTCGGCCGTGACCTTCTGCTCCAGCACGGTGGGGATCAGGGATTCCAGGACCAGGCCGGTACGGGTCAGCCGCAGGCCCGGGCGGCGGCGGTGGCTGGCGTGCACGAGGCGGTGGCGCGGGACGAAGGCGGCGGGGTCGTCGCCCGCCCCGAGCAGGGCGGGCAGTCCGTCGAGGAGCCAGTCGGCGCCCGGGCCCCAGGCTTCGGCGTACACCGTGGTCGTGTGGGCGGCGACACGGATCGTGGCGGGGCCGGCGGGGGTCTGGGCGCCCCGCCAGACCGAGCCGTCGGGGGTGGTGCGGAAGGTCGGGTCGCCGGGGCCGCGCCTGAGGGGGCCGAGGGTGAGGCCGAGGTCCAGCGGGCCGTCGGGGGTCCAGGTGCGGGACTTGGCGCCGGCGTCGGCGCCGGCCGTGTGGCCGCTGCCGCGGGGTACGACGGTGCGGCCGCCGCGGGCGGCGGTGCGGGTGAGGGGGTCGAAACGGCCGGCCATGCCTTTGAGCGTAGCCCGCCGAGCCGGGGCACCCGGTGGCTCCGCCCCGGACCCCGGGTGCCCCGGCCCGGCGGCATCAGCCGAAATCCGGCCCGGCCGGTGTTGGAGGCGCGGGGCTCCGGGGGCGGAGCACTGGTGCTGTGGCCAGTGCTGTGGCCGGAAAGGTTCACCGCGTCGCGGCGCCCGGCACGGCACCTCGCCGCGTTGTCGGACCGCGCAAGTACGTCCAGTACGAGACACGGTCCCCCGCCTTGCGACGCACCGCACCGGACACCGCGCCCCGGCAAACCTTCCCGGCCACAGCACTAGCGGCCCTGGAGCTTCGCCGACGAGGTGCGGGTCGGGGGGAGCAGGCTGTAGAGCCGCTTGCCCGGGCATTCCGTCGCGAAGCCGTCGCGGTGGCCCGAGATGACGTTCATCGACACGTTCTTGCCCTTGGGGTACCGGTTGCCGCCGCCCGACTTCAGGGTCGTCTTCGCCCGCGGGTCCGCCCCGAAGAGGCCCAGCTTCCACGCGGTCAGCCGCGCCACCGCGTCCACCGCCGCCGCCGGCGGGGCCGTGGAGGTGAACGAGCCGATCACCGCGACGCCCATGCTGTCCGTGTTGAACCCCATGGTGTGCGCGCCCATCACCGGCTTGGCGACCCCGCCCGCGCGCCCCTCGTACACGGTGCCGCACTTGTCGACGGCGAAGTTGTAGCCGATGTCCCGCCACCCGCTGCTGATCACGTGGTAGCGGTAGAGGCTGCGCAGCACCGCCGGGGCGTCCTTGCAGGCGTAGTTGTTGCCGGAGGCGGTGTGGTGGACGAAGGCCGCCTTGACCGTGTTCGTGTAGACGAAGCCCTTCTCGCGCAGTTCCTCGTCCGCGCCCCACCCCTTGCGGGTGACGATGCGCGGGCGCGGCCCGATGTACGGGCGCCCGGCCGCTTCGAGCGTGTCGTCGGCGAGCACGGCGTCGGCGGTCGAGTCGGCCTTGTCGAGCGCGGGGATCTCGTTCGCGCCGAGCGGGGCCATCGGGACGTTGGCGGCGGAGGACTCCGCCATCTCCATCGTCATGCCGGGCAGCAGTCCGATCTCGCCCTTGTCGTCGCCCGTCGGCGTGCCGTTCTTGCCGTCGGGCGCCGTCGGCTGCCCGCCCGTCGCGCCGGGGTCGACGAGCTCGATGCGCATGCCCGACGGCAGGCGCGCGGCGGCACGGTTGCTCCCGGGTTCCGCCTGGACGCGGACCTCCACGCCGTCGGACTCGCCCACCCACAGCGGGGCGGTGCTGCCGCGGACCTTGTCGGAGCCGCCTTCCGGTGTGCCGGGGTCGGCGGCGTGCTCGCTGTTGTGGGTCTCGACGTCCTGCCAGTCGGACCAGGTCGCGGTCCGCGCGGAGCGGGTACGGACCTGGACCCGGCCGAACAGCTCGGTGCCGGCGTCGTCCCAGACGACACCGATCAGGGAGAACGTCTTGACCTCGCGGGCGGTCAGGCCCCGCGCCTCGGGCAGGCGGGGCGAGGTGCTCATGCCGGGGACGCCGGGGGACCGCTCCGCGGCCGGTCCCAACGGGGCGAGTGGCAGTGACTGGGTGGACCCGGGGACCACCGGGGCGACCGTCGCCGTGGCAGGGGTGGCAAGGGCCGGAGTGGGGAGCACGAGCGGCAGGGCCAGTGCGGCTGCCGTCGCGACGCCGATCGAGGAAGCAAGGAATCCACGCATGGAAAGGATGCTGAGGACTCCCGGCGGCGGGCGCCATCCGAAAACTGACACACCGTCTGATCACTCCGCCGTACGCCTACCCCGTACGGGGGACCGTGCTGCCGCCGTACGAGGGAGGGGCCCGCGTAGGCTCGGGTCCGTGAACGCCACTGACCGCACCCCTGCCGACCTGCTGCGATCCGCGCTCGCCGCCGATCCGGGCCGCCCCCTGGTCACCTTCTACGACGACGCCACGGGCGAGCGCGTCGAATTGTCCGTCGCCACCTTCGCCAATTGGGTGGCCAAGACCGCCAATCTGCTGCAGGGCGACCTGGGCGCCGAGCCGGGCGACCGGCTCGCGCTGCTGCTCCCGGCGCACTGGCAGAGCGCCGTGTGGCTGCTCGCCTGCGCCTCGGTCGGGGTGGTGGCCGAGGTGGGCGGGGATCCGGCCGGCGCCGACCTCGTCGTGACCGGCCCCGACACCCTGGAGGAGGCCGCCGCGTGCACGGGCGAGCGGGTCGCGCTCGCACTGCGGCCGCTGGGCGGGCGCTTCCCGCAGCCGCCCGCCGGGTTCGCGGACTACGCGGTGGAGGTGCCGGGGCAGGGTGACCGCTTCGCGCCCTTCGCGCCGGTCGACGCGGACGGGCCGGGGCTGGTGGTCCGGGGCGAGGAGCTCTCGTACGCACGGATCTGCGAGCGGGCCCGCGAGGACGCGGTGAAGCTCGGCCTCGGGGAGGGTTCGCGGGTGCTGTCCGGGCTCGGCTACGACACCTGGGAGGGGCTCTCGGCCGGGCTGTTCGCCGCGCTGGCCACGGGCGGCTCGGTGGTCCTGTGCCGCAACCCGGACGGGCTGTCGGCGGAGGGTCTGGCGCACCGGATCGAGAGCGAGCGCGTGACCCACACCGCCCGCTAGTCCGTCACCCGGACCGCGTAGTGGCCGTCACCCACTCCGCCCAACAGCGACAACGGGCGATTTGTCACCCACATGGCCCTGTACAGGGCCCTGCCCCCGGGCCGCTCCGGCCGCCCGGGGGCAGGATCGGCAGGAGCCGTACCCACTCGTACGGCTGTCGTGCCACGCCGGTGAGGTGAGGGGACGGTACGCGAGTGAGGGACAGCGCGGGCATACCGGGCGGCACCGAAGCTGCCGGAGGCACTCCCAAGCCTCCGCGCAGCCGTCGGCGCCGGCTGCTGCGCTGGATCACCCTCGGGCTGGCCCTGCTGGTCCTGGCCGGGGCTGCCGCCGGCTGGTGGCTCTACACCAAGCTCGACGGGAACATCACCGAGGACGCCTCGGCCGCCGCCGAGCTGCGGCGCTACGAGCGGGAACGCCCGGTGCACCTCGCGGGCGGCGCGCAGAACATCCTGCTGATCGGCTCCGACACGCGCTCCGGCCGGGAGAACGCCCGCTACGGGCAGGACCGGGGCACCCAGCGCTCGGACACCACGATCCTGCTGCACCTGCCGGCGGACCGCAGGAGCGCGACGGCGGTTTCGATACCCCGGGACCTGATGACGGAGATACCGAGCTGCCTGGGGGCGGACGGAGAGCGTACGGTGCAGCGGACGGCGCAGTTCAACTGGGCGTACCAGTGGGGCGGGGCCGCCTGCACGATCCGTACGGTGGAGAAGCTGACCGGGATCCGGGTCGACCACCACATGGTGCTGGACTTCGGCGGCTTCAAGAAGATGGTCGACGCCGTCGGCGGGGTCGAGATCTGCCTCAAGCAGCCGGTGGACGACTCGGAGGCCAAGCTGAAGCTGCCGGCCGGCCGCCAGACGCTCCAGGGCGAGCAGGCGCTCGGCTTCGTCAGGGCCCGCTACAGCCTGGGCAACGGCAGCGACACGGAGCGGATGGAGCGCCAGCAGCAGTTCCTCGGCTCGCTCGTCAAGAAGGTGCAGAGCAACGGGGTGCTGCTGAACCCGGCGCGGCTCTATCCGCTGCTGGACGCGGCGACCTCCTCGGTGACCACGGACCCGGGGCTGGCCTCGCTGCGCGGCCTGTACGAACTCGTACGGGGCGTAAGGGACATACCGACCGACCAGGTCAAGTTCCTGACGGTGCCGCGCCGCCCGTACGCCGGCGACCCGAACCGCGACGAGCTGCTGGAGCCGGACGCGACCCGGCTGTTCGGCCAACTGCGGGCCGACATGCCGGTGACGGTGACCCCGCCCGAACCCGAACCCGAGCCCGAGCCCCAGCCCGAGCCGCAGCCGCAGCCCGCGACCGAGGTCACGGCAGGCGAGGACGGAAGCCGCAGCCCCTCCGCCCCCGCCACCCCCACCCCGGCCCCCACCTTCCCGGGCACCACGGCCGCCACCGCGGACTGCCGGTAAAGCAATCCCAAAAGCCGGACGCCGAACGAGCTGCTTGAGGTGATTGGCCCGTTATAAGGGGAGTGGAATTTGTCACCAGCATGGTTTGCGGCTGACCTGGCCGGATAAGGTGAGCGATCCGGTGCACCGGACAGCGAAGACGCCGTGCACCAGTAGCCGGATCGTTGACCGGGCGCCTGGGGGGAGGCGCGTCGCGAAGCACCGACGGAGGATTCGAGCAACCGTGGATGCGCAAAGCCGTGGGCGGGCCGACGAGATCGACCCCGCAGACCAGTGGGTGCTCAATCCCCGCACAGGCAACTACGAACTGCGACTGGACAGCTCCGCTGGGCAAGCGTCGGCGCCCGGCGCCACCCCCCGCAAAGCCCCTTCGCCCCAGGCCCCGCGCCAGGTCGCGCGCCGCGGCTCCCCCGCGCTGGCGCCCACGACCCCGTCCCCCGCGGTCCCCGGGCCGCGGCGCGGTGACGGGCCGCCCGACGGAGGCCGGCGCGGCGGGCGTCCACGCAAGGGCGGTGGCGGCGGCCGGAAGAAGGCGCTGGTCATCACCGGTGGCACGCTGGCGTTCCTGCTGGTCGGCGGCTCGGTCGCGGCGTACCTCTACTACGAGCACCTCAACGGCAACCTGAACGTCACCGACGTCGGTGACGCGGGCACGAGCGGCGGCTTCAAGAAGGACCAGGCGATCAACATCCTGGTCATCGGCACCGACAAGCGCAGCGGCGAGGGCAACGAGGGCTACGGGGACGCCGGCAGCGTCGGGCACGCCGACACCACGATCCTCTTCCACGTCGCCAAGGACCGCTCCAACGCGACCGCGCTGTCCATCCCCCGCGACCTGATCACCAACGTCCCGGCCTGCCCGACGAAGCAGCTGGACGGTACGACGAAGAACGTTCCCGCCGAGCACGGCGTGCGCTTCAACACCAGCCTCGGCCAGGGGGGCCGGGACCCGGGCTGCACCATGCGTACGGTCAAGGAGATCACCGGGATCCAGGTCGACCACTTCATGATGGCCGACTTCAACGCGGTGAAGAACCTGAGCACGGCGGTCGGCGGGGTGCCCGTCTGTGTGGAGAAGGCCGTCGACGACAAGGACTCCCAGCTGAAGCTGACGGCGGGCGAGCACCGGCTGGAGGGCGAGCAGGCGCTGGCCTTCGTACGGACCCGGCACGCCTTCGGCAACGAGAGCGACCTCGACCGCATCAAGACCCAGCAGCAGTTCCTCGGCTCGATGATGCGCGAGATGAAGTCGAAGCAGACGCTGACCAGTCCGAAGAAGTTCTTCTCCCTCGCGGAAGCGGCCACCAAATCGCTGAGCGTGGACACCGGCATAGGGTCGATCGACAAACTCACGGATCTCGCCGGTGAGTTGAAGGACATCGACCTCAAGAACATCACCTTCACCACACTTCCCGTTCTCGACAATCCGGCGGAGAAGGTCAAGGCCACCGTCGTGATCAATTCGGCGCAGGCGGATCCGCTGCTCCAGATGATCCGCGGGGACGTCTCGCTGACGGAAGTCGAGCAGAAGGAGCAGGCCGCCAAGGACGCGGCCGACGCGGACGCGAAGAACAAGCAGGACGCCCTGATGCAGGGCGACCGCGCGCCCGCCAAGGACGTACGGGTGGACATCTACAACGGCGGCGGCCCGGCGGGCTCCGCCTCCGGCACCCTGACCTGGCTGCAGAACACCAAGGGTGTACCGAAGGCCAGCAACCTGGGCAATGCCCGGGCCAAGGTCGACACCACGCAGCTGGAGTACGCGCCCAACCAGGCCGCCCAGGCCAGGGCGTTGGCGGACATGATGGGTCTGCCGGCCTCGGCTTTGAAGATGGGCACGGCGGACGCCGCCCCGAAGACCCCGATGAAGCTGACGCTCGGCGGCGACTTCAAGGGGGCCGGGGTGTCCCAGACCGCTCCGCAGCAGGCGCCGGAGGGCGTCCAGCGGGTCGAGGCCGACAAGGCGATCTGCGCCAAGTGACCGGCCGGGGGGCCGGCCTGCGACCATGATCGCCAAGCAGGGCCGGCACGGGCCGGCCCGTCAGACGACCGACACACAGGGAATTCAAGGGGGGGTACGCGTGAGGCACAGCAGCGTGCGAGGGGAGGGGGCGCCCGCACAGGGCGCCGGCGGCATATCCGGCGGCGGCTCGGACACCTCCGGCACCGTACCCTCACCGAGGAGCGGTTCCGGGCACGGGCGCCGGGGCGGTGGCGGTGGACGCCGGGGTGGCGGCAGCGGTGGTGGCCGTCCGGCCCGGCGGGGCAGGCGGCGCGTGCTGCGCTGGGTCGCTTCGGTGCTGGCGTTCCTCATACTCGGGACGGCGGCGGCCGGTTACCTCTACTACCGCCACCTCAACGCCAACATCCGCAGCGGCCAGCGCCTGAGCGGTGACAGCGGGGTCGCCAGGACCGAGGCCGACGCCGCGGGCCGGCGCCCGATCAACATCCTGATGCTCGGCTCCGACATCCGCGACGAGGCGAACGCGAAACTCGGCGGCGGCTGGGACAACATCGGCGGACCCGCGCGGGCCGACGTGCAGATGCTGATCCACATCTCCGCCGACCGGAAGAACGCCTCGGTCACCTCCGTTCCGCGCGACACCATCGTGGACATCCCGGAGTGCACCGATCCCAAGACCGGCGCGAAGTTCAAAGCCACCAAGACGATGATCAACGAGAGCCTCGCGAATGGTGGTCCCGGCTGCACCCTGGCCACCTGGGAGAAGCTGACCAACGTCTACATCGACCACTGGATGATGATCGACTTCACCGGTGTCGTGAGCATGGCCGACGCCATCGGCGGCGTCGACGTCTGCGTCAACCAGAACGTCTTCGACCAGTCGGAGCCCGGGTCGGGGACGGGCGGTTCCGGCCTGAAGCTCAAGGCGGGCACCACCAAGATCCAGGGCGAGCAGGCGCTCCAGTGGCTGCGCACCCGGCACGCCTTCGGCAGCGACATGGGCCGGGCCAAGGCCCAGCACATGTACATGAACTCGATGATGCGCGGGCTCAAGAGCCAGAACGCCTTCACCGACATCCCCCGCCTCACGGGCCTGGCGGAGGCGGCGACGAAGTCGCTGAAGGTGTCGGAGGAGATCGGGTCGGTCAAGAAGCTCCTCGACCTCGGCCTCGCGCTCAAGGACGTACCGGTCAACCGCATCACGATGGCCACGATTCCGGTGCTGGAAGCCCCGGGGGACAAGAACCGGGTGGTCGTCAACCCCCCGGACGCCGAGAAGATGTGGACGATGCTCCGCAAGGACGTCGCCATGGACTCCAACGGCGCCCCGGCCGAGAGCGGCAAGCCCGGTGCGGGCAGTTCCCCGTCGCCGACCCCCGAGGCCGCCAAGGCCCCGCCCACCGACCCGGCGAAGATCGCCGTGCAGGTGGTCAACGGCACGGGTGTCGGGGCTGCGCCGGTGGGCAAGCGGGCCACGGCCATCACCGGCCAGCTGGTCTCCAAGGGGTTCGCGCTGGCCAAGGCGGACAGCGCGCTCACCCCGGAGAAGACCACGATCGTCCGCTACGCCACGGACGCCCAGGCGGCCGACGCGCAGAGCGTGGCGGCGGCCCTCGGGATTCCGGCCGGGTCGGTACAGAAGGCCGCCGGGGCCACCAGGATCACCCTCGTGGTGGGCGCGGACTGGCGGGAAGGCAACGTCTACCCGCAGCAGCCCGCGCCCGAGGCCGGCGCGGTCCCGGAGTCGGCCGACATCCTCAACGGCACGGACACCAGCTGCATGGACATCTACAAGTTCTACCGCTGGTGAGCTGAGCCGGCACGGGTCGTGCGAAAGGGGTGCCCCGGTCCGACGAGGACCGGGACACCCCTTTCGTGTGCGTACGGAAGCTCAGAGCTCGGCGGGGTCCCGGCGCACCGACGGACGGCGGCTCGCGATCACCTTGGCGGCCAGCGAGCGCGGGCTGGTCAGGAAGCCGAAGCCCCAGCACATGTGCATCGTCGCCAGGGCGACCGGGATCTGCGCCCGGGCCTTGAGCGAGAGCCCCTTGCCCGCCGGGACCGACCCGGCTGTGATCGCCGCGAGGTAGCCGGCCGGGACCGCGAAGGCCCACGGGGTGACGGCCGCGCCGACGACCACACCGGCCGCGATCGCGCAGACGGCGGCCGGCGGGGCGAGGTAGCGCAGGTTGATGGAGCCCGAGTGGTAGCGGGCCACCACGTGGCGCCAGCGCCCGTAGTCCTTGTACTGCTTGGCCAGCGCCCGTACGGAGGGCCGCGGGCGGTACTGGACCTTCAGCTCGGGCGAGAACCAGATCAGGCCGCCGGCCTCGCGGATGCGGAAGTTCAGCTCCCAGTCCTGGGCGCGGATGAACTCCTCGTTGTATCCGCCCTGCTGCTCCAGCGCCTCTCGGCGGAAGACGCCGAGGTAGACGGTCTCGGCGGGGCCGGCCTGGCCGCCCGTGTGGAAGGCCGCGTTGCCGACGCCGATCTTCGAGGTCATCGCGGCGGCGACGGCGTCCTCCCAGGCGTTCTCGCCCTCGGCGTGCATGATGCCGCCGACGTTCTGCGCGCCGGTCTCCTCCAGGAGGCGGACCGCGGTGGCGATGTAGTTCGGGGAGAGCATGCCGTGGCCGTCGACGCGCACCACGACGGGGTGGCGCGAGGCCTTGATGGCGGCGTTGAGGGCGGCCGGCGTGCGGCCGGTGGGGTTGGGCACGGTGTGGACGCGGGGGTCGGTGCGTACGAGCTCGGCGGCGATCTCGTCGGTGCGGTCCGTGGACGGCCCCAGCGCGATCACCACCTCCATCTCGCCTGCGTACTCCTGTCCGAGGATGTGGCGGACGGAGTCACGCAGGTGGCGCTCCTCGTTGAGCACCGGCATGATCACCGAGACTGCGGGCTGCTGCGCGGGCATGTGGTCCTTCAAGGTCGGGTATCGGTGTCACGTTACCGCGTACGGGGGAAACGGGTGCGCGGCGGACGAGCGGTACGGACAGAGGCTGATCGTATGGGCCTACTGTTCTGACGAATCAGCCGAATGTGACCTGCTGCCCTGCTGCCCCGCGGAGGTGTCCCCGTGCCCCAGCCGCACCGTCCCACCCGCCCCGCCAGGCCACCGCAGCGCGCACAGCACCTGACGGGGGTCGGCGGTCCGGACCGGCGACGGGCGGACACGCCCCGGTGGGGGGTGCGGATCGCGGCCGGGCTCTCGGTGGTGGTGCTGGGCTCCGGGGCGATCGGGCACGCCGTGATGACCGGACTGGACACCGGCATCGAGCGGGTGGACCCGTTCAAGGACATGAAGAACCGCCCGCAAGCCGGGCACGGGGTGAACTTCCTGCTGGTCGGCACCGACGGCCGCGAGAAGATCACCGCCGAGGAGAAGCGCGAGTACCGCCTGGGCGGTGCGCCCTGCCACTGCACCGACACGATCATGCTCGTGCACATCTCCGCCGACAAGGAGCGGGCGAGCGTGGTCTCCCTCCCCCGCGACAGCTACGCCGAGGTCCCCGCCCACCAGGACCTGGTCACCGGCAAGGCGCACAAGCCGCACCCCGTGAAGCTGAACGCGGCGTACGCCGAGGGCGGGCCCAACCTGACCGTGCGCACCGTGGAGAACATGACCCGGGTGAAGATCGACCACTACCTGGAAGTCGACTTCACCAGCTTCATGAAGACGGTCGACGCGATGGGCGGCGTGGAGATCTGCACCGCCAAGACCATGCGCGACGCGAACACGGGTCTCGACCTGCTGCCGGGCACCCACCGGCTGAGCGGTGGTCAGGCCCTGCAGTACGTGCGCTCGCGCCATGTGGACGGCGCCTCCGACATCGGCCGGATGCAGCGCCAGCAGCGGTTCATCGCCGCCCTGATCCACCAGTCCACCAGTGGTGGCGTGCTGCTCAACCCGGTGAAGTTCAAGGAGCTCAGCTCCACGCTGCTCGGCTCCGTGCGGGCCGACAAGGGCTTCGGATCGGAGCAGATGCTGGCGCTCGGGCAGGCGATGCGGGACTTCACGCCGTCCTCGTCGGAGTTCGCCTCGGTGCCGATCGGCGATCCGTCCTTCCCGGTCAAGAGCATCGGCTCCACGGTGAAGTGGGACGAGCCGAAGGCCGCGAAGCTCTTCGAGGCGCTGCGCGACGACCGCCCGCTGGCCCCGGCCGCGCCCGGCCGGCCCGCGCGGCCGCAGTCGGCGGTGCCGGTGGACGTGGCCCCGCAGCAGGTCCGGGTGCAGGTGGAGAACGGGACCCGGATCGACGGGCTGGGCGGCCGGGTGGACTCGGCGCTGCGCGCCACCGGCTTCGACACCACCGGGGCTCCAGGCAACGGCGCCAGCCGTGACGTCAAGCGCACGGTGATCACGTACGACCCCCGCTGGGACCGGTCGGCCCGTACGGTCTCCGCGGCGCTGCCGGGCAGCGAGCTGCGCGCCGTCGCGGGCCAGGGCCGCACGGTGGTGGTGGTCGCGGGCGCCGACTACACCAAGGTGGTGGCGGTGCGCGGGGAGGACCCGTACCAGGGCGGCGCGACGTCGGTGATCACCGGCGACCAGGTGGTCTGCGGGCGGTAGCCGGGGAAGCGGCCGGGGAAGCGGCCGGCCCCGCGGGGCCTACTCCGCCCCGTCGAAGCCCTCGGCGGCCCGGCGTTCGCGCAGCTCCGTGATCGCCCGGCGGCGGGCCAGGCGGTGGGTGCGGCGGATCTGGGCCTCCTGGTAGCGCCGCTCGTCCTGCTCGGTCTCCGGGATCACGGGCGGGACCGTACGGGGCTTGCCTTCGGCGTCGACCGCCGCGAAGACGAGGTAGGCGCTGCCGACCTGGGTGGCGGGGGTGGACTCGTTCCACCGCTCCGCGAGGACCCGTACGCCGATCTCCATGGAGGAGCGGCCGGTCCAGTTGCACTGGGCCTTGACGTGAACCAGGTCGCCGACCCGGACGGGCGCCAGGAAGGCCATCTCGTCCATCGAGGCGGTGACCGCGGGGCCGCCGGAGTGGCGGCCGGCCACTGCGCCCGCGGCGTCGTCCACCAGCTTCATGATCACACCGCCGTGCACCGTGCCGAGGAGGTTGGTGTCGTTGGCGGTCATGATGTGGCTGAGGGTGGTGCGGGAGGCCGAGATCGGCTTGCCCGGCGTCTCGCCAGGTATGTCTGTCATACGGCCACCTTAAGTGCCTCGCCGAGGCATCAGCTCTGCAACAGCACCGGTACGAACAGCCGCCCGGACTGTCGGCCGACACGCCGGGCCAGGCATTCTTGGGCACATGAGTGACAGGGACGGGTGGAACGGCGACCGCGAGGACCGCGGCCGCCGCGATGACGGGTACGGACGCGGCAGCGACCGGGCGCAGCCGGAGGGCGCGCAGCGGATGCGGCACGTCCAGCGGCCGCAGCCGCAGCAGCAGCCCCCGCGCCCCGCGGTCCCGCCGCCCGCCCGGCGGCCCGGGACGCCGCCCGCACCGGGGGTGCCCCCGCAGCAGGCGCAGAGCCACGACACGTACGGCGGCTACGACAGCGGCTACAACACCGGCCAGGTCTACGGGTCCCCCGCGGGGCCCGGCGGGCCCGCGCAGCCGCCTTCGGGGCCCGGGGGTCCGGGGCGGACGCCCGGGCCGGCGCCGGACTGGCGCAAGCGGATCAAGATCGGCTCGATCGTGCTGGTCTCCGCGCTGCTGGTGACCACGGTCTCCACCTACTTCTGGGCCGACTCCAAGGTGCGCCGGGAGGTGGACCTCTCCAAGGTGATCGAGCGGCCGAAGGAAGGGGACTGCACGACGTACCTGATCGTGGGCTCCGACAGCCGCGAGGGCATGTCCGACGAGGAGAAGAAGAAGCTCCACACGGGCTCGGCCGAGGGCAAGCGGACCGACTCGATGATGATCCTCGCGAAGTGCTCCAGCGGGAACACGATGGTCTCGCTGCCGCGCGACTCGGATGTGGAGATCCCCTCCTTCGTCGGGTCCGAGTCGGGCAAGAAGTTCCCGGGCACGGGCAAGCGGACCAAGCTCAACGCGGCGTACGCGGAGGACGGCCCGGAGCTGCTGGTGCGGACGGTGGAGTTCAACACCGGTCTGCGCATCGACCACTACGCCGAGATCGGTTTCGCCGGCTTCGCGGGCATCGTGGACTCGCTCGGCGGGGTGGAGCTCGACATCGAGCAGGGCTTCAAGGACGAGAAGTCGGGCGCCGACTTCAAGGCCGGCAAGCAGACCCTGAACGGCGAGCAGTCACTGGCCTTCGTACGGACCCGGTACGCCTTCGCCGAGTCCGACCTCCAGCGGACCAAGAACCAGCAGAAGTTCCTGTCGGCCCTCGCCAGTCAGGCGGCCACCCCGTCCACGGTCCTCAACCCGTTCACGCTGTACCCGATGCTGGGCGCGGGCCTGGACACGCTCATCGTGGACAAGGACATGGGCCTGTGGGACATGGGTCAGATGTTCTTCGCGATGAAGGGTGTCAACGGCGGTGACGGCGTCTCGATGAACATGCCGATCTCCGGGCAGCGCGGCGGGAACCTCGTCTGGGACAAGGCGAAGGTGCAGCAGTTGGTGAAGCAGATCCAGAACGACGAGAAGGTCACCGTCCGCGGCAACTGACCCGCGGGCGGGGTACGGGAAAGGGGCACCCCCGAGGGGGTGCCCCTTTCCCGTGGCCTGCGTCGTGTACGTCGTGTACGTGGCCTGCGCGGGTCAGCGCTTGCCGGCGCGGGCGCGCAGCTTCCACGGCATCGCCACGGACTCCAGCTGGACCGCGAGGTTCATCTTGGACTCGCCGACGGTGCGGTCCTCGAAGTGGATCGGGACCTCCATCACCGGGAAGTCGCGGCGCAGCGCCTTGAACTTCATCTCCACCTGGAAGCTGTAGCCCGCACTGCCGACCGACGCCAGGTCGATGGCGCGCAGCGCCTCGGCGCTCCACAGGTTGAAGCCGCCCGTGATGTCGCGGACGCGGGTGCCCAGGATGCTGCTCGCGTAGGCGTTGGCCCAGCGGGAGAGCAGCTTGCGGTGGGCGCCCCAGGCGTCGGACAGGGTGCCGCCGGGGACGTAGCGGCTGCCGACGACGAGGCCGGCGCCGGTGGACAGGGCCACGCCCAGCATCTCGGCGATCTTGCCGGCCGGGTGCGAGCCGTCCGCGTCCATCTGGAGGACGTAGTGGGCACCGTCCTCGACGGCCTTGGTCATGCCGGCGGCGTAGGCGCGGCCGAGGCCGTCCTTCGCGGTGCGGTGCAGGACGGACATGCGCGGCTTGCCGTCCTCGGTGACGAAGCCCTGCGCGAGCTCGTCGGCGATCTTGCCGGTGCCGTCGGGCGAGGAGTCGTCGACGATCAGCAGGCGCAGGCCCGGCTGGTCGAGGCCCATGAGCAGCTCCACCATGCCCGGCAGGTTGCCCGCCTCGTTGTACGTGGGCATGACCACGGTGAGCGGCGTGTGCGCCCAGGCGTCGGGGAGCTTCGTGGTGGCGACGTCGGTCGCGCGGGGAGTCTGCTGCTCGCCTATCACAGGCTGTGCCTCACTGAAGTTGGTCAACGGTCAGAGGAGAAGCGGACGGCGGCGGCGGGCAGTTCAGCCTCGCACCACACCCGCACCCCTGCGCGAAGTTCGTTGTCAGCACCTACGACGGCGCCGTCACCGATGACCGCGCCGTTCACCACCGTGCGCGAGCCCACCGAGGCGCCGGCGCCGATGAGGCTGGCGCTCACGTGCGTGTCCGGGCCGATGGTCGCACCGTCCAGCACGATGGAGCCCTGGACGACCGCGCCCGATTCGATGCGGGCGCCGGCGCCCACCACGGTACCGCCCGAAAGCTTGGCTCCGTCCGCCACGTGGGCGCCCGGCAGGACGAGGGACTCGCCGCGGGGGCCGGGGACGGCCGGGGAGGAGACGACGCCGCGCACCAGGTCGGCGGAGGCCTGGACGAAGGACTCCGGCTTGCCGAGGTCCAGCCAGTAGGTGTTCTCGGTGACACCGTGCAGCTTGGCACCGGAGGCGAGGAGGCCGGGGAAGGTCTCGCGCTCGACGGAGACGGGGCGGCCGGCCGGGATGGAGTCGATCACGCTGCGGCGGAAGACGTAGCAGCCGGCGTTGATCTGGTCGGTGACGATCTCCTCGGGGGTCTGCGGCTTCTCGGTGAAGGCCAGCACCCGCCCCTCGGAGTCGGTGGGCACCAGGCCGAAGGCGCGCGGGTCCTCGACGCGCACCAGGTGCAGGGAGACGTCGGCGTCGGCCGTCTGGTGGGACTCGACCAGGCCGGCGATGTCCAGGCCGGTGAGGATGTCGCCGTTGAAGACGAGGACGGGGGAGTCCGGGCCGCCGGTCAGGCGCTGCGCGGCGTTGCGGATCGCGCCGCCGGTGCCCAGCGGCTCGTCCTCGACGACGTATTCGAGGGTGAGGCCGAAGTCGGATCCGTCGCCGAAGTAGGGCTCGAAGACCTCGGCGAGGTAGCACGTGGCCATCACGACGTGCGTGACGCCGGCGGCAGCGGCCCTGGCTATCTGGTGGGCGAGGAACGGGACTCCGGCGGCCGGGACCATCGGCTTGGGGGTGTTCACCGTCACGGGGCGCAGTCGCGTCCCCTGCCCACCGACCAGCAGGATCGCTTCCGTCATTGTTCTTCTCCCCAACCGGTTCAGGCGTACGAAGGTTCAAATTTAGCCCATGTGAGGGCGTGCGCAGGCCGGTGGGCGGCGGCCCGGGACCCGTCCGGGGCCCGGCCGCCGCCCCCTCGCTAGGCGCGGTGCGAAGCCGGTGTCGGGCTTTGCGCGGGGTCCTGCGCCGAACGCGTCGCGCCCCGCGCGGACTTGCGTTCCAGGGCCTTGAGCACGCGCTTGCCGAGGCGCTGGCCCGGCAGTTCCACGAGGCGGTAGGTGAGGTGACTCAGGAGGAGGACCAGCACCATGAAGACGAGGCTGGGGATGAACTTGCCGGGGCCGGTCTCCGGGAGGCCCGCGTCGTCCAGCATCCAGTGCACTCCGTGGAGCACGGGGACGTGCACGACGTACACCGAGTAGCTGATCGCGCCGAGCCAGGTGAGCACCCGCGGGAACCTGCGGTTGCGCAGCAGCATGCCGATGCCGAAGGTCGCCCACGCCGCGAGGAAGGGGAGCACGAAACCCTTCCAGCCCTCGGTCCAGGTCCCGAAGCGGGCCGGTCCGCGGTTGTACATGTAGCCGGCGGCCAGACCTGCGATCAGGACGAAGGCGCAGCACCACACCCCGAGGAGCCGGTCGATCTGGCCGGCCTGGATCCGGTAGATCGCGGTGCCCGCGAACATCGTGGCGAAGATCAGCATGGTCTCGAAGAAGGGGGCCCGGGCGTTGCCGAGGATCAGCACGAGGCCCAGTCCGCCGAGGATGAGCGCACCGAGGCGGGTCAGGTCCGTACGGCCGCTGAGCACGCAGGCCATCGCCATGACCACGACGATGGCGCAGGCGAGGATGAGGTTTCGGGTGCTGACCTTGTCGACGGTGATCAGGTTCGAGCCGACGGCGGCTCCGAGCAGGAGTGCCAGCGCGCCGAAGGCCAGCGAGATCTGGGCGCTCAGGCGGTGGCGGCCGAGCACGAACAGGGCGGTGACGAAGAAGTAGAAGACCATCTCGTAGGAGAGGGTCCACATGACGCCGATCGCGCTCGGGATGTTGAGCATCTCGTGCAGCAGCAGCGTGTTGGCCAGGGCGGACCGGAACGGGTGGTCGGTCACGACGCTCGGCACCGCGGAGTGCGCGGTGGGCAGGATGAACAGCGAGGCGACGATGACGACGATGAGGAGCGGGTAGATCCGGAAGAGCCGGCCGATCCAGAATCCCCGCACGTCGCCGCGGCGTTCGAGCGACGCCGGCACGATGTATCCGCTGACGAGGAAGAACAAGATGACGGCGTAGATGCCGAGGTCGAAGTTCCTGTGGAAGAAATGGCCGCCGGGTATGAGGTAGAGCACCCTGAAGTGGTGCACCGCCACGAGCAGCGCCGCGATCCCCCGGAGGGCATCAAGCCACCCCAGCCGTACCACTGGCCGGTCGGCGGCTGTATCGCTGATGCCTGCGGGCCGGTTCGCCGGCCGCTGTTCAATTACCGTCACAGCAAAGGAGGCTAACCCAGAAAGGTTAACCTCTATTAATCCGGGTGCCGACACGGCCCCGACGAGCCATCGTACTCCACTCGTTACCTTCCGGGCGCCGGGTGCGCCGCCCGCCGCGTCACCCGCCCCGGGCCATGGGCAATCGGCGACGCGGCCGGGCCATACTGATATGGGCTCCGCGAGTGTTTACGCCCCCACGGACCCGTCATGACCACAGCAGCAACACAGATGTCGAGAGGCTTGCCTTGATGAGCGCCAGCAGGGTCAGCAGCAGTGCTCAACCGCTGACTGGTACGGGGCCTGCCGACCCCTCGGCGTCCTCCGGGGACGGCCCGGGGACGGGCGCGCTCGCACGCGCGGCGCGTCTCGTGTGGCTGTGGCCGGCGCTGTTGACCCTTGCATTCGGTCTTTTCCGCAGTGGCCGCCTCGAGCTCTGGCGCGACGAGCTGGCCACCTGGAACGCCATCGACCGCAGCCGGGGCGAACTGCTCGACCTGCTCGGCAACGTCGACGCGGTCACCGGGGTCTACTACCTGTTCATCCAGCAGTGGACCGCGCTGTTCGGTCACTCGCTGGTGATGCTGCGGCTGCCGTCGGCGCTGGCGATGGCCGGTGCGGCCGCCTTCGTGGCGCTGACCGCCCGCAAGCTGTTCGACACGCGTACCGCCCTGGCGGCCGGGGTGCTGTTCGCGCTGATCCCCTCGGTCTCGCGCTACGCGCAGGAGGCCCGCGGCTATGCGTTCGTGGTGCTCGCCGTGGCCGCCGCGACGTTCCTGCTGCTGCGCGCGATGGAACGGCCGACCACCGGGCGCTGGGCGCTCTACGCGGTCAGTGTCTGCGTGGCCGGGCTCTTCCACATGATTTCGCTGGTGTTCCTGGGAAGCCATGCCCTGATCATCCTGATGCGCTGGCGGAGCGGGCGCGAGCGACGGCTCCTGTCCGGTTTCGCGCTGTCGGTCGTCGCCGCGCTGATTCCCGCAATTCCGCTCGTGGTCCTGGGCCGGCGCCAGGTGGGGCGGCAGCTGGACTGGCTGAACAGGCCCACCCTGCAGTACGTCGCGGACCACTTCTGGCGCGGTCTGTTCGGCTCGACCTGGGTCAGCCTGTGCTTCCTCGCGCTGTCCGTCCTGCCGCTGGCCTGGCACCGGGGACGGCGCCCGGCCTACGAGATCGGGCTCGTCGCCGTCCTGCCGATCGTCATGCTGTGGATCATCTCGCAGGGCAGCACGGCGTACTTCCTCGACCGCTACCTGCTCTTCACCCTGCCGGCGTGGGCCGTGCTGGCGGCCGCCGGGCTGAGCGCGCTGCGTCCCCGGGCGTTCCTGGCCCTGGGCCTGGTGGCCATGCTCGTCCTCGGCCTCAACGGCCAGCGCATCATCCGCAAGCCCTTCTCGCGGGAGAACTTCGACGCCAAGTCGGCAGCCGCGGTCATCGCCGAGGGCTACAAGCCGGGCGACGGCGTCGCACCGCTCCGGGGACACGCGGTCTTCCTGCAGTACAACATCGCCCTCGACTACTACCTGCCCGACGACGTGCACCTCAAGGACGTCTTCGTCGCGCGCAGCGCCGTGGAACGCGGGGACCTCTACCCGGAGTTGTGCAAGGACCCGGCCGCCTGCATCGGCGATCTGCGCAGGGTGTGGGTCGTGACCGAGGGCTCGGCCGACAGCAACCCGTTCAGCGGCTTCTCGCCGGCCCAGACGAAGGCCCTGGCATCGGCGTTCCCCAAGCGGACGGTGACCGGTGTCCCCGGGATGACCGTGACCCTGCTGGAGCGGTAGCCGGACGGATCGGACGGGCCGCGGACGGCGCCCCGACGCGAAAACGCTCGGCCGGGATTCCCGGCCGAGCGTTTTGCGTGGTGCGCGGAGCAGGTACGGGGCCTCGCTACGGCAGGTTCCTCGCCATGACGATGCGCTGGACCTGATTCGTTCCTTCGTAAATCTGCGTGATCTTGGCGTCGCGCATCATGCGCTCCACCGGGTAGTCACGGGTGTAGCCGTAGCCGCCGAGGAGCTGGACGGCGTCGGTGGTGACCTCCATGGCCACGTCCGAGGCGAAGCACTTGGCGGCGGCGCCGAAGAAGGTCAGGTCGCCGTCGACGCGCTGGGACTTGGCGGCGGCCGCGTACGTGAGCTGGCGGGCGGCCTCGATCTTCATGGCCATGTCCGCGAGCATGAACTGCACGCCCTGGAAGTCGCCGATCGGCTTGCCGAACTGCTTGCGCTCCTGGACGTAGCCCTTGGCGTAGTCCAGGGCGCCCTGTGCGATGCCGAGCGCCTGGGCGGCGATCGTGATGCGGGTGTGGTCCAGGGTCTTCATCGCGGTGGCGAAGCCGGTGCCCTCGGCGCCGATCATGCGGTCGGCGGGGATCCGGACGTTGTCGAGGTAGACCTCGCGCGTCGGGGAGCCCTTGATGCCGAGCTTCTTCTCCGGGGCGCCGAAGGAGACACCCTCGTCCGACTTCTCGACCACGAAGGCCGAGATGCCCTTGGAGCGCTTCTCGGGGTCGGTGACGGCCATGACCGTGTAGTACTCGGAGACGCCCGCGTTGGTGATCCAGCGCTTGACGCCGTTGAGCACCCAGAAGTCCCCGTCGCGCACGGCGCGGGTCTTCATGCCCGCCGCGTCGGAGCCCGCGTCGGGCTCGGAGAGCGCGTACGAGAACATCGCGTCGCCCTTGGCGAGGGGGCCGAGGTACTTGGCCTTGAGCTCCTCGGAGCCGGAGAGGATCACCGGGAGCGAGCCGAGCTTGTTGACGGCCGGGATGAGGGAGGAGGAGGCGCAGACGCGGGCCACCTCCTCGATCACGATCACGGTGGCGAGGGCGTCGGCGCCCGCGCCGCCGTAGGTCTCGGGCACGTGGACGGCGTGCAGGTCGCTGGCGACCAGGGCGTCGAGGGCCTCCTGCGGGAAGCGGGACTCCTCGTCGACCGCGGCGGCGAACGGCAGGATCTTCGCCTCGGCGAGCGAGCGGACCGACTCGCGGAGCATGTCGTGCTCCTCGGCCGGGCGGTACAGGTCGAAGTCGGCAGAACCCGCCAAGATCTCTCACTCCCCAGGGTGATGCGTGATGCTAACTACCGTTAAGTAACCCAAGCTTAGTGTCCGGCGTCCCGACAGCGATATGTACGGGGTACGTGAGCTGCGTGACAGCGCGGGTGCCTGGTGTGGTGCCGGTGGGGAGCTTCCCCCGGACGGGGCCGACTATGCTCGGTTGCCGCGAACGGCCCGCACCCCTCTGGAGCACGCATGGCCCCCCTCAAGATCACTGTGATCGGCACCGGATACCTCGGCGCAACGCATGCCGCGGCGATGGCTGAGCTCGGTTTCGAGGTGCTGGGGCTCGACGTGGTGCCCGAGAAGATCGAGATGCTGTCGGCCGGGCGCGTGCCGATGTACGAGCCCGGGCTGGAGGAACTGCTGGCCTCGCACGTGGCCGGGATGCCCGGCTCGACGGGGCGGCTGCGGTTCACGACCTCGTGGGAAGAGGTCGGCGCCTTCGGTGACGTGCACTTCGTCTGCGTGAACACCCCGCAGAAGCACGGCGAGTACGCGTGCGACATGAGTTACGTGGACTCCGCGATGGCCTCGCTGGCCCCGCACCTGACGCGTCCGGTCCTCGTGGTCGGCAAGTCCACGGTGCCGGTCGGCTCCGCGGAGCGGCTGGCGGCGAAGCTGGCGGAGCTCGCCCCGGCGGGCGCCGACGTGGAGCTCGCGTGGAACCCGGAGTTCCTGCGCGAGGGCTTCGCCGTGCAGGACACCCTCCACCCGGACCGGATCGTCATCGGAGTGCAGGGCGAGCGCGCCGAAAAGCTGCTTCGAGAGGTCTACGAGACCCCCATGTCGGAGGGGACCCCGCTGATCGTCACCGACTTCCCCACGGCGGAACTGGTGAAGACGGCGGCGAACTCCTTCCTCGCGACGAAGATCTCCTTCATCAACGCCATGGCCGAGGTCTGCGAGGCGGCCGGCGGCGACGTGGTCAAGCTCGCCGAGGCCATCGGGCACGACGAGCGCATCGGCGCGAAGTTCCTGCGGGCCGGCATCGGCTTCGGCGGCGGGTGCCTGCCGAAGGACATCCGCGCCTTCATGGCGCGGGCGGGCGAGCTCGGCGCCGACCAGGCGCTGACCTTCCTGCGCGAGGTCGACTCCATCAACATGCGCCGGCGCGGCCACATGGTCGAGCTGGCCCGCGACGCCGTCGGCGGCTCGTTCCTGGGCAAGCGGGTCGCGGTCCTCGGCGCCACCTTCAAGCCGGACTCCGACGACGTACGCGACTCCCCCGCACTGAACGTGGCCGGCCAGATCCACCTCCAGGGCGGCCAGGTGACGGTCTACGACCCGAAGGGCATGGACAACGCCCGCCGCGTCTTCCCGACCCTCGGCTACGCGGACTCCGCCCTGGCGGCGGCTCGCGGCGCGGAGGTCGTCCTCCACCTCACCGAGTGGCGCGAGTTCCGCGACCTCGACCCGGCGGAGCTGGGCGAGGTCGTCACCGACCGCCTCATCCTCGACGGCCGCAACGCCCTCGACCCGGCCCGCTGGCGCACCGCCGGCTGGACCTACCGCGCCATGGGCCGCCCCCGCGCCTGAGCCCTTGCCGGGCGGCGTCCGCCGCGGTGGGTCAGGAGGGCGCGGCCCTGCGGTGCTGGGCCGCGCGGGCGGTGAATTCCGCGTCGCGTAGGACGCGCTGGGCGTTGCCCCAGGTCAGGAGGGACAGGTCGGCTTCCGGCCAGCCGCGCTCCAGGAGTTCCGCGATCAGTTTCGGGTAGCCCGACGGGTCGGTCAGGCCGGTGGGGCGGGGGATGCCCGGCTCTGCGCCGAAGCCGGCGCCCAGGCCCACGCAGTGCGGGCCCGCCACGGCCCGTACGTGGTCCAGGTGGTCGGCCACCGCGTGCAGCGAGTCCCCCGTCCGCGCGGTGTCGAAGGTGACCATCGCCAGGCCGCCCGCCTCGCGCAGCGCGAGCAGGACCTCGTCGGTCGCGTTGTCCGGGTGCGGGTTGAGCGCGGCGGCGGCCGTGTGCGAGATGATCGCCGGCGCCTTGGAGGCCCCGGCGAGCTGGCAGGCCACCGCCGGCGGGCAGCCGGTGAGGTCCAGCAGCATCGCCAGCCGGTTCATCTCCCGGACCACCTCGTGGCCGAAGGCCGTCAGGCCCTGCTGGGCCCAGGGCGCTCCCGCGGGCGCGAGGATCCGTACGCCCAGCGCGTGGAAGGCGCGCAGCGCGCCCAGCGAGTCGATCAGGGTGCGCCCGGGCACCGGGCCCAGGAACGAGGCGATCCGGCCCCGGTTGCGGGCGTCGGCCATGTCGTCGGCGGTCAGCGCGAGGCACAGGCTGTCGGGGTAGCGGTGCACCAGGGCGAGCGCCACGTCGATCTCTTCGAGGGTGTCGGACAGCACCTGGTCGGAGGCCGCCTCGGGCGGCCGGCTCGACGGCACGAGCAGCGACCAGAACTGGGCGCCCACTCCCCCGGCGCGCAGCCGCGGGATGTCGGTGTCGACGCCCACGTCCGGGGTGTCGATGTCGTGGTACGGGCTCTGGCGCAGGGTCCAGACGAAGGTGTTGCACCCGTCCGCGACAGGATGCACGGACAGCAGGGCTTCGGCCCGGTCCAGGGCTCCGGCCACCACAGCGGCGGGGGTGTCCTCGGCTCCGAGGGAGCCGGGCCCCACGGGGGTCACCGGGTTCGTGTGCGGTTCATCCTGCAGGTCGGCCATGGCGTTCGCTCCGGTCTCGGCGGCAGCGGGGAGAGAGCAGGGAAGATGCTGCCACCGTGACATGTGGGACGCCTGGGCCGCCCGGCGGGTGTGGCGTTCGGGTGTAACCGGCAGGTCACACCCGACGGCCGGCCGCCGGGCGGGCGGCTACCGCGCCGGCGCCGCGTCCAGCACGCTGTTCGAGGGGCCCCGGGACGCCGACTCCTCGCGCGCCACCGCCTCGGCGTCGCGCAGCGCCCGTACCGCATTGGACCAGGTCAGCTTGGCCAGGTCGGCCTTCGACCAGCCGCGGGTGAGCAGCTCGGCGATCAGGTTCGGGTACCCGGCGACGTCGTCCAGTCCGGACGGGGTGAAGGCGGTGCCGTCGTAGTCCCCGCCGATGCCGATGTGGTCGACGCCGGCCACCTCGCGCATGTGGTCCAGGTGGTCGGCCACCGTGGCGGCCGTGGCCACCGGACGCGGGCGCTGTGCCTCGAAGGCCCGGTGCAGGGCCATCGCCTCGGGGGTGGTGTCGAGGTGGTGGAGGCCGTGCGCGCGCAGGTTCTCGTCCGCGGCCCGCGTCCACTCGACCGCCGCCGGGAGGATGAACTTCGGCACGAAGGTGGCCATCGCGACCCCGCCGTTGGCCGCCAGCAGCTCCAGCACGTCGTCGGGGATGTTGCGCGGGTGGTCGCAGATCGCCCGCGCGGAGGAGTGCGAGAAGATCACCGGCGCGGCCGAGACGGCGAGCGCGTCGCGCATCGTCGTCGCGGCGACGTGCGAGAGGTCGACCAGCATGCCGACGCGGTTCATCTCGCGCACGACGTCGCGGCCGAAGTCCGTCAGGCCCCCGTGCCGGGGCTCGTCGGTCGCCGAGTCCGCCCAGTCGATGGTGTCGTTGTGCGTGAGCGTCATGTACCGCACGCCCAGGCGGTGCAGGGCGCGCAGCGTGGCGAGCGAGTTGTTGATGGAGTGCCCGCCCTCGGCGCCCATCAGCGAGGCGATCCGGCCGTCGGCGCGGGCCGCCTCCATGTCGTCCGCCGTCAGCGCCCGCACCAGGTCGCCGGGGTAACGGGCGATCAGCTGGTCGACGACGTCGATCTGCTCCAGGGTGGCGCTGACCGCCTCGTCGCCCGCGTAGTCGGAGCGGACGTAGACCGACCAGAACTGCGCGCCGACCCCGCCGGCGCGCAGCCGGGGGATGTCGGTGTGCAGGTGGACGGACTGGTCGGCGGCGATGTCGCGGCGGGCCAGGTCGTAACGCACCTGCTCCCGCAGCGCCCACGGCAGGTCGTTGTGGCCGTCGACGACGGGGTGCTCGGCGAGCAGCTCGCGGGCCTCGCCCAGCCGCTCGGCGGCGCTCACTTGCCGAATCCGAAGGATTCCTGGCCCGCGACCTTCGTACGCAGCCGCTTGCCCTTCTCGGTGGCCTGGTCGTTCAGCTCCTGCTGGAAGTCGCGCATCCGGGCCAGCAGCTCGGTGTCGTGCGCGGCCAGCATCCGTACGGCGAGCAGGCCCGCGTTGCGTGCGCCGGCGACGGAGACGGTGGCGACGGGAACCCCGGCGGGCATCTGGACGATCGACAGCAGCGAGTCCATGCCGTCGAGGTACTTCAGCGGCACGGGCACGCCGATGACGGGCAGCGGGGTGACGGACGCGAGCATGCCGGGCAGGTGGGCGGCGCCGCCCGCGCCGGCGATGACCGCCTTCAGACCGCGCTCGGCGGCCTGCTCCCCGTACGCGATCATCTCGCGCGGCATCCGGTGCGCGGAGACCACGTCGACCTCGTAGGGGATCTCGAACTCGTCCAGGGCCTGGGCGGCGGCCTCCATGACCGGCCAGTCCGAGTCCGAACCCATGACGATGCCGACGAGGGGGGTGTTCTGGGTGCTCACTCGGTGATCGTTCCTCTGAGGTAGCCGGCGGCGTGACGTGCGCGCTCCAGCACATCGTCGAGGTCGTCGCCGTAGGTGTTGACGTGGCCGACCTTGCGGCCGTGTTTCACGTCCTTGCCGTACATGTGGATCTTCACCTGCGGGTCGTGGGCCATGCAGTGCAGGTACGCCGCGTACATGTCGGGGTAGTCCCCGCCCAGCACGTTGGCCATGACCGTCCAGCGGGCGCGCGGGCGCGGGTCGCCGAGCGGGAGGTCCAGGACCGCGCGGACGTGGTTGGCGAACTGGGAGGTGACGGCGCCGTCCTGGGTCCAGTGGCCGCTGTTGTGCGGGCGCATCGCCAGCTCGTTGACCAGGATCCGGCCGTCGGAGGTCTCGAACAGCTCAACGGCCAGGTGGCCGGTCACGCCGAGCTCCTTGGCGATGCGCAGGGCC
Organism: Streptomyces sp. NPDC060028; assembly: GCF_042736725.1. NCBI lineage: Bacteria > Bacillati > Actinomycetota > Actinomycetes > Kitasatosporales > Streptomycetaceae > Streptomyces > Streptomyces sp. NPDC060028. The sequence continues at coordinate 45,376 of NZ_JBHWVJ010000004.1, forward strand.
AGCGCCTGGGCCTCGCCCGCCAGCTCCTCGGAGAGGTTCGGGGCGGGGGCGATCACCGTGTCGCAGACCCCGTCGACCTGGACGGACTCCACGACCGGGTAGGCCACGGCCTGGCCGTGCGGGGAGCGGACGATGTTCGCCGCGAGCTCGCGGACGAAGTCGACCTTCTCCTCCGCGAGGACCGGGACGCCCGCCTTGAAGGGGGCCTCCGCGTCCTCGGGGGTGCGCACGAACCACACGCCCTTGCCGTCGTACCCGCCGCGCACCGTCTTGAGGATGATCGGGAAGCCGCCCACCTCGTCCGCGAAGGCCGCCGCGTCCGCCGGATCGCTCACGATCCGGTGGCGGGGGCTGGGCGCGCCGATCTCGTCGAGCTTGGCGCGCATCACCCCCTTGTCCTGGGCGTGCACCAACGCTTCGGGCCCCGGGCGGACGGGGATGCCGTCCGCTTCCAGGGCCCGGAGGTGCTCGGTGGGCACGTGCTCGTGATCGAAGGTGATCACGTCGCAGCCGCGCGCGAAGGCGCGCAGGGTCTCCAGATCGCGATAGTCGCCGATGACGACGTCGCTCACGACCTGGGCCGCCGAGTCCTGTGGGGTGTCACTGAGGATCTTGAATCTGATGCCGAGGGGGATGCCCGCCTCGTGGGTCATGCGGGCGAGCTGTCCGCCGCCGACCATGCCGACTACCGGGAACGTCACACCCCCAGGGTATCCGCCGGTATTCCGCCATCCGGACACGGCCCTGGCCCGTACTGATCGACGCGCCATGCGGCGCGCGCGTCACGCGCCGCGGCGCGTACGGGTGTGCCGTGCGTCGCACGGCCCCCGAAGGCACAGACGCACCATCGGGGCGAGACTTAACATGGGTGAGTTGACGCACGACCCCAGACGCCCCTCACGGGCGACGACGGACAGGGACTGACCAATCACATGAGCGTGCCGAAGAACGGATCTGCCCTCGACCGCGTACGCGGCCTCGCACGGGAGGTCGCCAAGTTCGGGGCCGTCGGTGGGATCGGCGTGCTGGTCAACCTGGGCGTCTTCAACCTGATCCGCCACACCACGGACCTCCAGGTCGTCCGTGCGAGCGTCATAGCCACCGTCGTGGCCATCGCCACGAACTACCTCGGCTTCCGTTACTTCGCCTACCGGGACCGGGCCCACCAGACCGGCCGGACCCGTGAGCTCACCCTGTTCGCCCTGTTCAGCGCGATCGGCCTGGTCATCGAGAACGGCGTCCTGTACACGGCCACCTACGGCCTGGGCTGGGACGGCCCGCTCGCCAGCAACTTCTTCAAGTTCGCCGGCATCGCCGTCGCCACCGTCTTCCGCTTCTGGTCCTACCGCAGCTGGGTCTTCAAGGCCATGCCCGCAGCCGCTCCGGCCTCGCTGGTCGTCGAGCAGCGCGACGGCCAGAACGCTTCCCGCGCCCCCGAGCCCGCGAACAACTAGCGCACCGTCTGCTCCGGCTCCGCGGGGCGTTCCGGGGCCGTCTGGCTCAGGAACAGCGCGAACACCGGCGGCTGCGTCTGGAGCAGCTCCAGGCGGCCGCCGTCCGCCTCGGCGAGGTCCCGGGCCACCGCCAGGCCGATCCCGGTGGAGTTGCGGCCGCTGATGGCCCGCTCGAAGATCCGGTTGCCGAGGTCCGGCGGGACCCCCGGCCCCTCGTCCGTGACCTCCAGCACCGCCTGGTTGCCGATCACCCGGGTGCGCAGCGCGACCGTGCCGCCCCCGTGCATGAGCGCGTTCTCCACGAGGGTCGCCAGGACCTGTGAGACCGCCCCCGGGGTGCCGACGGCCCGCATGCCCGTCTTCCCGGAGCGCACGATGGCCCGCCCGGCGCTGCGGTAGGCCGGGCGCCACTCCTCCACCTGCTGTTTGACGACCTCGTCCAGGTCGAAGGGCACGGCCGAGCCGGTCCGCGGGTCGCGCGAGTTCGTCAGCAGCCGCTCCACCACGTCCGTGAGCCGCTCCACCTGGGTGAGGGCGATGCTCGCCTCCTCCCGGACGGTCTCCAGGTCGTCGGTGACCGTGATCTCCTCGAGCCGCATCGACAGCGCCGTGAGGGGGGTCCGCAGCTGGTGGGAGGCGTCCGCCGCCAGGCGGCGCTCCGCGGTCAGCATCCGCGCGATCCGCTCCGCGCTGGAGTCCAGGACGTCGGCGACCCGGTCCAGCTCGGGGACCCCGTACCGCTTGTGGCGGGGCCTGGGGTCGCCCGATCCCAGGCGTTCCGCCGTCTCGGCGAGGTCCGTGAGCGGGGAGGCCAGCCGGTTGGCCTGGCGTACGGCCAGCAGTACGGCCGCCACTACGGCCAGCAGCGCCACCGCGCCGACCACGGCCAGGGTCCGCCCGACCTCCTTGGTGACCGTGGAGCGGGACGCCTGGACGACCACGACCTCGCCCTGCTCGCCGCGCGCGGTGCCCCGGATGACGCTGTCGGGGATCCGCTCCCCGACCTCCACGGCCGGTTTACCCGGGACGGTGATCCGCGCGTACTGGCCGACGTCGAGCTGCTCGGCGAGCGCCTGGGGGTCGATCCGCTGGTTCTCCAGGACGTTCGACTCGACGATGCCCACCAGCCGCAGCGCCTCGGACTCGATCCGGTCCTGTGCGCTGCTGGTGATCGTCCGGGTCTCCACGATGACCAGGGAGACCCCGAAGACGGCGATGACGACGAGCACCACGGCGAGCGTGGAGTTGATCAGGCGGCGGCGCATGGCTTAGTGAAGGCTCAGCTCTTCTCGAAACGGAAGCCGACGCCCCGCACGGTGGCGATGTAGCGGGGGTTGGCGGCGTCGTCGCCGAGCTTCTTGCGCAGCCAGGAGATGTGCATGTCCAGGGTCTTCGTGGAGGACCACCAGGTGGTGTCCCAGACCTCGCGCATCAGCTGGTCGCGGGTGACGACCCGGCCGGCGTCGCGTACCAGGACGCGCAGCAGGTCGAACTCCTTGGCCGTGAGCTGGAGCTCCTCCTCCCCCATCCAGGCGCGGTGCGACTCGACGTCGATCCGCACCCCGTGGGTGGCGGGGGCCTGGGCCGCCTCGGTGGCGCCGCGCCGCAGCAGGGCCCGTACGCGGGCCAGCAGCTCGGCGAGCCTGAAGGGCTTGGTCACGTAGTCGTCGGCGCCGGCGTCCAGGCCGACGACCGTGTCGACCTCGTCCGCCCGGGCGGTGAGGACCAGGATCGGGAAGCCGTGGCCCTCGGCGCGCAGCCGGCGGGCGACCTCCAGGCCGTCCATCCCCGGCAGGCCCAGATCCAGGACGACGAGGTCGACGCCGCCCTGCAGTCCCGCGTCCAGGGCGGTGGGGCCGTCCTCCCGGACCTCGACCTCGTAGCCCTCCCGGCGCAGGGCCCGGGCCAGGGGTTCCGAGATGGATGCGTCGTCCTCGGCGAGCAGTACACGCGTCATGTGGGTGATGGTAGTCCGCGGCGGGTGCAACGAGTGGCCTGCTCGCACACCCCTGGCGATCTGGTCTTATGAAGTACTGACGGCCTTCGAATGTGATCTTTCGGTTCCCGCCGGGCCTGTGATCCATCTCTCAAGTCCTTTCATATGCCACAGTGTCGTGTCGTATGGTGGCGAGACGCCTGATGCACTACCTCTGAGACCTTTGTGCCGAAAAGCGCGCCGAAGGTCTCTGTTTCTGTCCTGACCGGTCCTGGCAGTCCTTTCGGGCTGACCTGTCCGGGCTTGATGACAGTGAATGACCTATGGGCCGGGCCCGTCGCGCGAGGTGCGCGGCCGGGCGTGGATCCCGGTTACGGATGCTCCTTCGCTCCGCCCCCGCGGGGCGAGACCCCAGGGCGTGGGGTGGGGCATCCGCTGCCGGTGCCGGCCACCCCCCACCGGGCGCGGATGAGCTCACGAAGCCAAGCGTCCCGAGCAAGCAAGGATCGACCATGGCTTCCAGCCTGACGAAGGAACCGGCGGATACGTCCACCGACAAGACCTTCTTCGGCCACCCCCGTGGCCTGGCCACTCTGTTCATGACCGAGATGTGGGAGCGTTTCTCCTACTACGGCATGCGCGCCCTTCTCGTCCTGTACCTGGTCTCCGGCGGCACCGAAGCCGCGACCGGCAGCCAGGGCGGCGGCCTCGCCTTCACGATGGCCACGGCAACGGCGATCTACTCCGTCTACGTGGCGATGGTCTACCTCATGGCCATGCCCGGCGGCTGGTTCGGTGACCGTGTCTGGGGTGCCCGCAAGACGGTCGCCATCGCCGGTGGTGTGATCATGGCCGGCCACGTGTCGCTGGCCATCCCGGGCCAGGCGATGTTCTTCGTCGGTCTGATCCTGGTCGCGGCCGGTTCGGGTCTGCTGAAGGCCAACATCTCCACGATGGTCGGCCACCTCTACGAGGGTCCGGACGACCCGCGTCGTGACGGTGGCTTCACGATCTTCTACATCGGCATCAACCTCGGTGCCTTCGTCGCGCCCTTCGTCGTCGGCACCGTCGGCGAGAAGGTCAACTGGCACCTCGGCTTCCTGCTCGCCGCCGTCGGCATGGGCCTGGGCCTGATCCAGTTCCTGCTGGGCACCAAGCACCTCAACGAGCGCAGCAGCCTGGTCCCGAACCCGCTGTCGCCCGCCGAGCGCAAGAGCGTCATCGTCAAGGTCGCGGCCGTGGCCCTCGCCGCCGCCGTGTTCTACGGCGTCGTCGCCGCCCTGGGCATGTACACCCTGAACTGGGCGCTGGTCCCGATCACCCTCGCCGGCCTGGTCATCCCGGTCGCGGTCCTGGTCCGCATCAAGCGCGACAAGGACCTGTCGGGTACCGAGCAGTCGAAGATGACCGCGTACATCTGGTTCTTCGTCGCCGCGGCCGTCTTCTGGATGATCTACGACCAGGGTGGTTCGACCCTGTCGCTGTTCGCCGACGGCAAGACCGCCGACACCGTCTTCGGCCTCGGCTTCCCGGCCACCTGGTACCAGTCGCTGAACCCGCTGTTCGTCATGGGTCTGGCGCCGCTCTTCGCCTGGGCGTGGGTCTGGCTGGCCCGCAAGAACCAGGAGCCGAACACCATCGTGAAGTTCGCGATGGGCCTGGTCCTGATCGGTGCCTCCTTCTTCGTCTTCATCGTCCCGATGAACATGGCGGGCGACGGCACCAAGGTCTCCCCCATGTGGCTGGTCTCGATCTACATGATCCAGACCATCGGTGAGCTGTGCCTCTCCCCGGTCGGCCTGTCGGTCACCACGAAGATGGCCCCGCAGAAGTACGCCTCCCAGATGATGGGTGTCTGGTTCCTCGCGGTCACCGCGGGCGACTGCACCACCGGCCTGCTCTCCATCGCCGGTGTCGACCTCAACGGCACGTCGGTGATCGGCTTCGAGGCCGCCGCCGCGGTGCTCGCGGGCTTCGCGGTCTACTCGTACCGCAAGAAGGTCAAGGGGCTGATGGGCAACGTGCACTGACGCACCCCGCCCCGCACGCCGCGAACGGCCCGGCACACCGCAAGGTGTGCCGGGCCGTTGCCGTTGCCGTGGGGGCTAGCGGGTGCCGCGCAGGCGGCGCCACGGGGTGAACGTGAAGACCGCCGCGCCGAGCAGGACGACCGTGCCGGCGACCAGGGCCAGGGCCTTGATGCCGCCCTCGTCCTGAGCGCCGGTATGGGCCAGGCTGTCCGAGCCGGTGGTGGTGCCGGTGGTGGACGGGCCGCCGGACCCGCCCGCCTGGGCGGTGACGTCCAGCTCCAGCGAGACGCCGCTGCCGGCCGCCTTGCAGGGCACCACGATCGGGTCGGCGCCCGGGGCCATGGCGACGTCGATCGTCAGTTGGTCCGGGCTCAGCGTCACCTTGCCGCTCTTGCCCGGCTTGTAGGTGCCGGTCATGTCACTGAGGGTGACCCCGGCCCCCGCCGGGATCGGTTCCTTGGTCGCGGGGCCGGAGACCTTGACCGTGCCGCTGTCGGCTCCACCGAGCTTGATCGCCATCGAGGGCTTGAGGGCCCCCGCGGGCAGGGAGGCCGGGCTCTTCATCGCATCCTTGGCGGTCTTGACGGTCAGGTCGTAGCTGCCGCCGTTCTTCTTGGCGCTGATCGTCACCGGGGTCTTGATGCCGTCCTTGACGAAGCTGCCGCAGTCGTAGGCCACCTCGATCGGCTTGCCCGGGAAGTCGGTCTGCCCGCCGGATCCGGCGGTGGTGCCGCCGTTGGTGGAGCCGCTATTGGTGGAGCCCCCGTTGGTGGAGCCGCCGTTGGTGGAGCCCCCGCCCTCGGTGACCTTGATGGTGGCGCCCACGCCGACCGACTCCTGCGGCGTGCAGTGCGTGAGCAGGCCGCTGAAGTCCACGTCGTACTTGCCGGGCGAGATGGTGACGTCCCCGGCCTTGGTCAGCTTGACCTTGGCCTTCATGTCGGAGATGACCATGGGCGACTTCTTCGGGATGGGCGGGTTCGACCGCGCACCCTCCATCTTCAGCTCACCGCTCTGCGCCCCGCCGAGCTTGGCGTAGCCGATCGGCTTGATGCTGTCCTTGGGCAGGTCCATGAGGTCGGTGTTGTTCGAGGCCGGCTTGACGGTCTTCCAGACCACCTCGACCTCGTCACCGACCTTGGCGGTGGCCGGCGCGGTGACCGAGGCGGTGGTCGTGCCCTGGACCGGGCCGCCACCGCCGGCCGGCGGGACGCACTCCACCTTGTACGAGACGTCGGCCGCCTGGGCGGGGGTCGCCGCCAGCAGGATGCCCGCGCCGCCGAACAACAGCGCGACTGCGGCCGCACTCATCCTCCGTTGGGTCTTCACGAATGTCCCTTCGTCGTCGGACTGATCTCAGACGGTGCGGACGCCTGTGGTGCAGGTGGTGCAGGTGCTTCGGGTGGTGCGGTTGGCCCCGGCGCGCTGTCCGGGGTGAACCACGGCAGGACCGCCGTGGTGGTCTGGGGGGACCGGGCCGGGGGCCCGGTGCGTGGCTGCGCGGGGCCCCGTACGGCGGGGATCCTGGGCAGCCGGGCCGTCACGGCCGTCGCCGCCTCGGGGAGGCGGGCGCCGCGGTGGCGGCCGCCGCCGCCGGCGGGCTCGCGCGGGCGGACCTTGTCCACCACGGCCATGCCCACGCGGAAGAGCCCGGCCGGGACGACCAGCAGGAGCAGGCCCCAGAACAGCAGCACTCCGTACGGGCGGGCGACGCCCCAGGGCTGGGTGGCCACGACCGTCTCGCCGTACTTGAGGGAGACCGTGTAGTCCCCGTGGGCGCCCGCGGCGAGGGAGACGGCCAGCGAGACCTCGGCCTTGCCGCCGGGCGGGATGGTGCCCTTCCAGCGGACCTCCTCCCAGATCGGCGCGAACACCCCGTGGGCGATGCCGAGCTGGAAGACGGGGTCCCTGACGGGGGCGGAGCCGAGATTGCCGACGGTGACCGTGAACCTCCGTCCGGGCGGGGCGCCGAACCAGGTCAGCACCCCGTCGTCGCCCTTGAGCCTGACCCCGGTGAGCATGGCCAGGCGGGCGGTGCCGCCCTCGGCGGGGAGCTCCGCCACCGGGTGGTCGGTGATCTTCAGCGCGGCGGCGACGGTGGACTGGTCGCCGTTGACGGAGGTGACGTTGACGACGCAGGGGCACGGCTTGGGCGGCGCCACCACCGGGAGCTGGGCGGCGAAGCGGCCGTCGTCGGCGACCGAGACGGCGACGCCGTCGGCGTTGGCGCAGCTGTTGGTGCCGCCGATCATGTTCTGCCCGCAGACCAGCAGCATCACCAGGGTCTTGGGCCGCCAGCCGGTGCCGGTGACGGTGATCTCGGTGCCCTTGGCGGCCTCCTGGAGGGAGAGCGCCACGGCGGGTTTGCCCGCGTCGGCCGCGGCGGCCGGGGGCGCCGGGAGCAGCAGGAGCGCGGGGACCGCCAGGAGCACCGCCAGCCCTGCCGCGACGAGGGCGCGACCCGGGCCGCGGCCCCGGCCCCCGGCCCGGGCACGGGCACGGGCACGGGCCTTGTCGCCGACTGCCCCGCCGACCTTGGCGCTCACCTGGGTGCTCCCGTCAACTCGTGTTCCGGTGCCGATGCCTGTGCGGGTACGCCGGCCGGGTCGGGCGGCGGCTCGTCCCGCCGGGTCCGCCGCCTGCGTACGAGGAGCAGCGCGGCCGACGTGGTCGCGCCGAGGCCGAGCAGGCCGACGCCGGTCCGGCCGGCGATGCCCCAGGGCACGAACCAGGCGGAGGCGCGTCCCGTGGCCCGGGCGCCGCCGGGGGCGGTGACGGTGAGGATGAGGGAGGCGTGGTCCAGGACCGGGGCGCCGGGCCAGGGTTCGGTCAGCTCGACGCGCTGGCCGGGCAGCAGCTCCACCGGGAGGGGGTGGGCGCCTCGGCCGGGGACCTCGCCGAAGCGGCCGCGGGCGGTGAGGGACAGTTCGGGGGCGAGGGCGACGTTGCCCCGGTTGACCAGGGTGTAGGCGACCCGGGTGCCCGCGCCCTTGCCCCGTACGGCGACGTCCTCGACCGTGAGGGCAGCCAGCGTCGGGCCGCTGACGCGCAGGTGGACCCGTACGCCCACCTCGCGTCCGCCCTCGGTGGCGACCACGGCCGCGGGGTGGTCGCCGGGCGGGGAGGCGGTCGGCACGGTGACGGTGAAGGGCACCACCGCGCGGGTGCGGGGCGGGATCTTGACCGTGGTGGAGGCGCCGAAGCTGATCCAGGACCCGGCGCCGGCGGACTGTGTGGCGGGGCGCACCGCGAAGGCGCCGTCGGCGGTGTTGTAGGCGTCGGCCCCGCGCAGGGTGACGGTGTGCTCCTGGTCGGTGGTGTTGGCCAGGGCGAGCCGGTCTTCCAGCACGGTGCCGGGGGTGCCCGCGAGGTAGAAGTACGGGCGGGCCGCGGCCGGGCGCCCGGCGGCGGGCTCGGCCGTCCAGCCGGGCTCGTCGGCGCTCGCGGGGCCGCCGCCGTACAGCGCGGCGGCCGCGAGGAGCGCCGCGACGGCCAGGCGGGGAGCGCGGCGGGCGCTCCGGCCGGGGGCGCGGTTGCGGGTGTGGGTGTGGAGCACGGGCATGGCCGGGGGCGCTCCGTTCAGGACCGGGCCCGCTGGCCGCGCCGGGTCAGCCAGAGCGCTCCGGCGGCGCCGGAGAGCAGCACGGTGCCGCCGAGGGTGCCGAGGGCGATCGCGGAGTCGGCGGGGCCGGTCTGCGGGAGGGTGTTCCCGCCGGCACCCCCGGCGCCAGCCTGCGGGCTGGTGTCCTTGCCCGCGCCGGCGGGGGCCGTGACCTCCAGTTCGAGGGCGGGCTTGGGGCTGTTGCCGGGGGTGCAGGTGGTCGTCGTGCCCATGGCCTTGATGGTCAGGACGCCGGCGGTGAAGGTGACCTTGCCGCTCTTCTTGGGCGTGTAGGTGCCCGAGAGGTCGGTGATCTTGATGGGCGTCTCGGCCGGAACGGCCTCGGGGTTGGGCGGCCCGGACACGGGGACGGACGCCTTCTCGGCGCCCTCGACGAGGATGACCGCGCTGGGGCTCATCGCGCCCTTGCCGAGCTCGATGGGGCTGGAGGAGACGCCCTTCTGGAAGGACATCGTCAGCTTGTAGCCGTCCCCTTCCTTGACCGCCTTGATGTCGATCGGCGAGACCGCCGACTTGTCCCCGATCGGGGTCTTGCAGTCGTACTGGACCTCGATCACGGCGGCGTGGGCTGCGGGGGCGGCCAGCAGCACGGCCGATCCGGCCAGCGCGGAGGCCAGTGCGAGCGCGGTGGAGCGTTTCCGGTCGGACACCTTCGTCTTCCCCTCAAGCCACAAGTTACTGACGGCACATCAGATTGGTGGCTCAAGGTACGCCCGGGACCTTACGGAGGGAAGACAAAGGACGGGCCCGGATCAACGGCCCGCGGGCCGGGCGGAATCAGGCCGCGCGGACGCCCTTCTGCCAGACGGCGCAGACCAGCGGGACGCCCGGGCGGTAGGCGAGGTGGACGTGGCTGGGGGCGTCGAGCAGGGCCAGATCCGCGCGCGAGCCGGGGGTGAGGGTGCCGATGTCGCCGCGGCGCAGGGCCCGGGCACCGCCCGCGGTCGCGGCCCACAGGGCCTCGTCGGGGGTCATCCGCATGTCCCGGACGGCCAGCGCGATGCAGAACGGCATGGAACTGGTGTAGGAGGAGCCGGGGTTGCAGTCCGTGGACAGCGCGACGGTGGCGCCCGCGTCGATCAGGCGGCGGGCGTCGGGCCACTGGGCGCGGGTGGAGAACTCGGCTCCGGGCAGCAGAGTGGCGACGGTGGTGGCCGCGGCCTGCGCGAGGGCGTCCACGTCGGCGTCGGTGAGGTGGGTGCAGTGGTCGGCGGAGGCGGCCTCCAGCTCCACGGCGAGCTGTACGCCGGGACCGTGGGAGAGCTGGTTGGCGTGGACGCGCGGGATGAGCCCGGCGGCGGCGCCCGCGGTGAGGATGGCGCGGGCCTGGTCGCCGTCGAAGGCGCCCTCCTCGCAGAAGACGTCCACCCAGCGGGCGTACGGGGCGCAGGCGGCCAGCATCTCGCCGGTGACGAGGTCGACGTAGCCGGCCGGGTCGTCGGCGTAGTCGGGGGAGACGATGTGCGCGCCGAGGTAGGTGACCTCCTCGGTGTGCGCGGCGGCGATGCGCAGGGCGCGGGCCTCGTCGGCGACGGTGAGGCCGTAGCCGGACTTGGTCTCGAAGGTGGTGGTGCCCTGGCGGCGGGCCTCGTCGAGGTGGCGCAGCAGGTTGGCTTCGAGCGCGGCGTCGGTGGCTGCGCGGGTGGCGGCGACGGTGGTGCGGATGCCTCCGGCGGAGTAGCTGCGGCCGGACATCCGCGCGTTGAACTCGGCGGTGCGGTCGCCGGCGAAGACCAGGTGCGAGTGGGAGTCGACGAAGCCGGGGATGACGGCGCGGCCGTCGGCGTCGTACGTCTCGTCCGCCGCCGGAGCCTTGTCGGCGGGGCCGGCCCAGGCGATGCGGTCGCCGTCGATGACGACGGCGGCGTCCTGGATCAGCCCGAGGGGGGAGCCGTCGCCGAGGGCGGGGTCGTTGGTGACGAGGCTGCCGATGTTGGTGACGACGGTGGTGGTCATGATTCCTCTCGGGGGTTTCCTGGGGCTCCGCCCCGGCCCCCGCGCCTCAAACGCCGGGCGGGGCTGGTTCTGGCTGAGCTGCGCTTTCAAGTGCCGCACGGCGGGCCGGATCGCCGCGCAGCGGCACATTCCGGCCCCGCCGGCGTTTGAGGCGCGGGGTGCGGGGCGGAGCCCCGGATCTTTGGGCCTCAGCGGTCAGGACCGGAGGGCCGCGATGGCGTCGGCCAGGGCGGACGGGACGTCCTGGAGCAGGGTGTGGGCGCCGTCGCGGACGATGTGGCGGCCGCCGACCACCGTGTGGCGGACGTCGGAGGCCGTGGCCGCGAACACCGCGGTCTCGGCGCCCAGCCTCGGCAGGGCGCCGGCCGTCCGTACGGAATCCAGGGCGATCGTGGTGAGGTCCGCGAGCGCGCCCGCCTCCAGGCGGCCCGCGTCGGGCCGGCCGAGGGCCGCGTGGCCGTCGGCGGTGGCGGCCGCGAGCAGCGAGTTCGCCGTCCAGTGCCCCCGCGTCCGGCTGCTGAGGCGCTCGTTCAGCTCCATCGCCCGCGCCTCTTCGAGCAGGTCGATCACCGCGTGGCTGTCGCTGCCGAGCGACAGCGGGCTGCCCGCGCGCTGGAGGCGGACCGCGGGGCCGATGCCGTCGGCGAGGTCGCGTTCGGTGGTGGGGCACATGCACGTGCCGGTGGTGGTGCCGCCCAGCAGGGCGATGTCCACGTCGGTGAGGTGCGTGTTGTGGACGCCGGTGGTGCGCGGGCCCAGCACCCCGTGGTCGGCCAGCAGCTGGGTCGGGGTGCGCCCGTGGGCGGCCTGGCAGGCGTCGTTCTCGGCGGTCTGCTCCGAGAGGTGCACGTGCAGCGGCGCCTCGCGCTCCTCGGCCCAGCGGGCCACGGTGGCGAGTTGGCCTGCGGGTACGGCGCGTACCGAGTGGATCGCGGCGCCGATCAGGGCGTGCTCGCGGGGCTTGAGCGCGCCGACCCGCTCGGCCCAGGCTTCGGCGGTGCCGTCGGAGAAGCGCAGCTGGTGCTGGTCCGGGGCCTGGCCGAAGCCCGCCGACAGGTACGCCGTGTCCAGCAGGGTGATCCGGATGCCGGCCGCGGCGGCGGCCTCGATCAGGGCCTCGCCCATGGCGTTCGGGTCGGCGTAGGGCGCGCCGCCGGGGGCGTGGTGGACGTAGTGGAACTCGCCGACGTTGGTGATGCCGGCCAGCGCCATCTCGGCGTACACGGCGCGGGCGAGCGCGAAGTACGTGTCGGGGGTGAGGTTCTGGGCGACCTTGTACATGACGGCGCGCCAGGTCCAGAACGTGCCCGAGCCGACCTGGACCGTGCCCCGCAGCGCCCGGTGGAAGGCGTGGCTGTGGGCGTTGGCCAGGCCCGGGAGGGTGAGACCGCGCAGGACCTCCGCGCCGGGCGGCGGGGTCTGCGCCCCGGCCCCGGTGCGGACGGCGGCGATCCGGCCGTCCGTGTTCACGTCCAGGGCGACGCCCGGCTCGACATGGGTGCCGAGCCAGGCGTGCTCCAGCCAGTACGTCTTGTGCGCGGTCAGCGGCACGCGAGACCTTCCAGTACGTCGGCGAGGGCGAGGACGCCGGCCACGCAGTCGTCCTCGGCGGCGAACTCCCGCGGGGAGTGGGAGACCCCGGTGGGGTTCCGTACGAACAGCATCGCGGTCGGGACGGCGGCGGAGAGGATTCCGGCGTCGTGTCCCGCCCCGGTACCGAGGACGGGGACGGCCCCGCCCAGGATCCGGTTCAGCTCGTCGCGCAGGGCGTGCTCGAACTCGACGACCGGGGTGAAGGACTCCCGGACGATGTCCAGGTCGATGCCGTCCTGGTCGGCGCGCTCGCGGGCGGCCTTCTCGATGGCGGTGACGACCATGTCGAGGGTGGCCTGGTCGGCGGCGCGGGAGTCGAGCCAGCCCCGTACGAGGGAGGGGATGGCATTGACCCCGTTGGGTTCGACCGCGATCTTCCCGAAGGTGGCGACGGCCCCGGCGAGGGCCGCCTCGCCGCGGGCGGCCAGCACGGTCGCCGCGTACGTGAGCATCGGGTCCCGGCGGTCCACCAGGCGGGTGGTGCCCGCGTGGTTGGCCTCGCCGTGGAAGTCGAACCGCCAGCGGCCGTGCGGCCAGATCGCCGAGGCGATGCCGACCCGGTCCCCGGACAGGTCCAGGGCCCGGCCCTGCTCGACGTGCAGCTCGACGAAGGCGCCGATGCGGGCGAGGCGCTCGGGGTCGGCCCCGATGGCCTCGGGGTCGTACCCGGCGGCCTCCATCGCCCGGGGCAGGGAGATGCCGTCCGCGTCGCGGAGCTCGTACGCCTTCTCCCGGGTCAGCTGCCCGGCGGCGAGCCGGGAGCCGACGCAGGCGAGGCCGAAGCGGGCCCCTTCCTCGTCACCGAAGTTGGTGATGGCCAGGGGCCTGGCGAACTCCGCGCCCCTCCTGCGGAGCTCGTCCAGGGCCGCGAAGGAGGACACGACCCCGAGGGGGCCGTCGAAGGCCCCGCCGTCGGGGACGGAGTCCAGGTGGGAGCCGGTGACGACGGCGTCACCGGCCAGGGGGTCGCCGAGCCAGGCCCACTGGTTGCCGTTGCGGTCGGTCTCGTACGCCAGTCCGCGCGCCTCGGCCTGCTCCTGGAACCAGTTCCGGCAGTCGGCATCGGCCCCGGTCCAGGCGTACCGGCGGTAGCCGCCCGTGTCGGTGTTGCGCCCGAGGGGCGCGAGCTGCGCCCACATCTCGTGGAACGAGGGGGCGTCGCTCACGCGGTGTCACCCTCCCGCATGGGCACGCGGACGCCGCGCTCGTCGGCCACCGTCTCGGCGATGTCGTAGCCGGCGTCGACGTGGCGGATGACGCCCATGCCGGGGTCGTTGGTGAGGACGCGGCGGATCTTCTCGCCGGCCAGCGGGGTGCCGTCGGCGACCGTGACCTGGCCCGCGTGGATGGAGCGGCCCATGCCGACGCCGCCGCCGTGGTGGATGGAGACCCAGGACGCGCCGGAGGCGACGTTGACCATGGCGTTGAGCAGCGGCCAGTCGGCGATGGCGTCGGAGCCGTCGAGCATGGCCTCGGTCTCGCGGTACGGGGAGGCCACCGAGCCGCAGTCGAGGTGGTCGCGGCCGATGACCAACGGCGCGGCGAGCGTGCCGTCGGCCACCATCTCGTTGAAGCGCTCACCGGCCTTGTCGCGCTCGCCGTAGCCGAGCCAGCAGATCCGCGCGGGCAGGCCCTGGAAGTGGACGCGCTCGCCGGCCATCTTGATCCAGCGGTGCAGCGACTCGTTCTCCGGGAAGAGTTCGAGCATCGCCTTGTCGGTCTTGTGGATGTCCGAGGCCTCGCCGGACAGGGCCGCCCACCGGAAGGGGCCCTTGCCCTCGCAGAACAGCGGGCGGATGTAGGCCGGGACGAAGCCGGGGAAGTCGAACGCCCGGTCGTAGCCCGCCAGCTGCGCCTCGCCGCGGATGGAGTTGCCGTAGTCGAAGACCTCGGCGCCGGCGTCCATGAAGCCGACCATGGCCTCGACGTGCTTGGCCATGGACTCGCGGGCGCGGGTGGTGAAGCCCGCCGGGTCCTTGGCGGCGAAGGTCGCCATGTCGTCGAAGTCGACGCCGACGGGCAGGTAGGCGAGCGGGTCGTGCGCGCTCGTCTGGTCGGTCACGATGTCGATCGGCGCGCCCTCGGCCAGCATCTGCGGGAGCAGCTCGGCGGCGTTGCCGAGCAGGCCGATGGAGAGCGGCTTGCGGGCGTCGCGGGCCTCGACGGCCAGCTGGAGGGCGTGGCGGAGGTTGTCGGCCTTCACGTCCAGGTAGCGGTGCTCGATGCGGCGCTCGATGGCACGCGGGTCGACGTCGATGCAGATGGCGACGCCGTCGTTCATCGTCACGGCCAGCGGCTGGGCGCCGCCCATGCCGCCGAGGCCGGCGGTGAGGGTGATGGTGCCGGCGAGGGTGCCGCCGACCCCTCCCTTACCGATTGAATGCAGCTTCGCCGCGACGGCGCCGAAGGTCTCGTAGGTGCCCTGGAGGATGCCCTGGGTGCCGATGTAGATCCACGAACCGGCGGTCATCTGCCCGTACATGGTCAGCCCGAGGGACTCCAGGCGGCGGAACTCCTCCCAGTTGGCCCAGTCGCCGACCAGGTTGGAGTTCGCGAGCAGGACGCGCGGCGCCCACTCGTGGGTCTGCATCACGCCGACCGGGCGGCCGGACTGGACGAGCATCGTCTCGTCCTGCTTGAGGGTGCGCAGGGTGCGGACCATCGCGTCGTACGAGCGCCAGTCGCGGGCGGCCTTGCCGGTGCCGCCGTAGACGACCAGCTTGTCGGGGTGTTCGGCGACCTCGGGGTCGAGGTTGTTCTGCAGCATCCGCAGCGCGGCCTCCTGCTGCCATCCCAGGGTGCTGAGCTCGGTGCCTCGCGCGGCCCGTACGGGGCGGGGTCCTGACATGGCGGTGCCTCCTCCGATGTTGGTCAATCTATTCACATCCTTGCTCGCTGAATAGATTCAGTCAACCGCTGCGCGCGGCCCCGCCGGATGATGGGATGGCGGGCATGGCTGCCGAGACCCCTGCGGGTACGCCCGCGCACGACCCCGCCACCCGGCGGGACCTGGCCGTACGGGCCGCGGTCGAGCAGGGGCTCGTGGGCGGGGCGCCGGACGCCGAGCCCCTGGCGTGCCTGCTGGACGTGGCCGGAATCCGCGCCTCGGCCGCCGCGCTGACCGAAGCCTTCGCCGCCGCGCTGCCGGCCGGGACGCCCGTGCTGCACGCCTTCGCGGTCAAGGCCGCCCCGCTCGTCCCGGTGCTCCGGCTGCTCGCCGACGCCGGGATCGGCTGCGAGGTGGCCAGCCCCGGCGAGCTGGCGCTGGCCCGCGCGGCGGGCGTCGCGCCCGGGCGGACCGTGCTGGACTCCCCCGCCAAGACCCCGGCCGAGCTGCGCGAGGCCCTGGCGCTGGGCATCGCCGTCAACGCCGACAACCCGCAGGAGCTGGAACGGCTCGACGCGCTGGTGGGCGCGGGGCCGACGGCCTCACCGCTGGGGATGCGGATCAACCCGCAGACCGGCGCGGGCACGATCGGCGCGCTGTCCACCGCCACCGCGACGTCGAAGTTCGGCACCGCCCTGCGCGACCCGGGAGCGCGCGAGTGGCTCGTACGGGCGTACCTGGACCGGCCGTGGCTCACCCGGCTGCACACCCACTCGGGCTCCCAGGGCGTGCCGCTGCCGCTGATCGCGCAGGGAGTGCGGGAACTGCACGCCCTGGCCGAGGAGATCAACGCGGCGGCCGGGCGGCGGCAGGTCGACACCCTCGACATCGGCGGGGGGCTGCCGGTGAACTTCGCCTCGGACGCCGAGACCCCGACGTACGCGCAGTACGTCGCGGCCCTGCGGGAGGCCGTCCCGGGCCTGTTCGCCGGCCGCTACGGCCTGGTGACGGAGTTCGGCCGGTCCCTGCTGGCCAAGCACGGGCTGGTGCTGTCCCGGGTCGAGTACACCAAGACCTCCGGGGCGCGGCCGATCGTGCTCACGCACGCGGGGGTCCAGCTGGCGACCCGTACCGTGTACGCGCCGGCGGCGTGGCCGGTGCGGATCCTGGCGTACGACGCGAAGGGCGCCCCGAAGACGGGGGCGCCCGTCGCGCAGGACATCGCGGGGCCGGCCTGCTTCGCGGGGGATCTGCTGGCCGCGGGGCGGGAGCTCCCGCCCCTCGCCCCCGGTGACGTGATCGCCGTCCCGGACACGGGTGCGTACTTCTTCACCGCGCACTACGGCTACAACAGCCTGCCCCGCCCGGCGGTGCACGGCTTCACCCTCACCCCGGGCGGTCAGGTCCACTTCACCCTGGCCCGCGAGGCGCAGCCCCTCTCCGCGATCGCCGCCGAAGCGGGCGCCGCCCTCCGCGACGCGCTCCTCTGACTGGCGGCGGGGCTGATTTTCAGGCGGCACCGGCCAAAATCCAGCCCCGCCGGCGTTTGAGGCGCGGGGTCTGGGGCGGAGCCCCGGGTGCCGTCGCGGGGCGCCGCGGGGTCACTCCACGAACAGGCCCCGCGCAGCGGCCCCCGCGTCGAAGGCCTCCAGCCGCGCCTGCGCGTCCGGCAGCGCGTCCGCCATCGCCTCCAGCAGCACCCGCCCCAGCAGCATCGGCGCGCACGCCGTGTCGAAGGCCAGGCCGGTGCCCACCGGCGCCGGGATCAGCAGATCCGAGTACGGGGCCACGGGCGCGAACGCCGAGTCGGCGACCGTCACGACGGTCAGCCCGGCCGCGCGCCCGTGCTCCAGGGCCTCCGACACCTCCTTGGGGTGCCGCGGCAGCGCGAAGCACAGCAGCGCCGAGGCTCCCGCGGCCACGGCGGCGTCGATCCGGTCGGCGAGCATCGAGCCGCCCTCGTCGAGGAGCCGCACGTCCGGGTGCACCTTGGCGGCGAAGTACGCGAACCCTCGCGCCTGCGAGGACGCCGCCCGCAGGCCGAGCACCGGCAGCGGAGCCGACGCGGCGAGCAGCCGGCCCGCCTCCTGCACGGGGGCGGGGTCGGCGAGCAGGGTCGCCAGCTGCCGCAGGTTCTCGATCTCCCCCTGGACGGCCTGCTGGTACTCGTTGTACGCGTCCTCCCGCACGGCGCCGACCCGCTCGGCGGGCGCCACCTCGCGCAGGTGCCGGCGCAGCGCCGGGTAGCCGTCGAAGCCGAGGGCCACCGCGAAGCGGGTCACCGAGGGCTGGCTCACGCCGGCCAGCTCGGCGAGCTCCACGCTCGACAGGAAGGGCACCTCCGCCGCGCCGCGCACCATGCAGTGCGCGATGCGCCGCTGGGTCGGCGTCAGCCGGTGCCCCTCGAACAGCTTCTGCAACCGCGCGGCCGGGTTCTCGCCCATCCCGCCCCCTCAGTCCAGGTGATTATTCAGTCACCCAGCACTCTGCATGCGGTTATGCAGGACGGCAAGCCGCGGACCGTTCCGCGAGACGGGGGCTAGCCCCAGTGCCGGTGCGCCGACGGCTTCCTACGCTGGCGGGATGGAGTCTCAAGAGCTGAAGAAGGAACTCGACGCCGCGCTGGACGCCCGGCGGGAACTGGGGCCGGAGTACGAGTCCGCTCTGGTGGACTCCTTCGTCGAGAAGGTCGACACCCAGCTCCGGCGCCGGCTGGCGGAGGACCGCCTGCTCGCCGCCCGCGGCGGCTCCGGTCGCCCCGACCCGTCGGACGGCACCTTCGGCGAACGCTTCGGTTTCGCCATCATCACGCTGGTCCTGGCGATCCCGCTCTCCGCCATCGGCGCGGCCCAGGCGCACCTGAGCGGCCTGCTCGTGACGTGGGCGGGGATCCTCGGCGTGAACTTCATCCACGCCAGGAAGAGCCTCGGCCGCCGGGGCCGCGACCCGCAGGACTGACGCCTCCGGCGCGGCAAACGGACAGCGCGGGGACCGCCGCACCCCGGTTGCCCGGGGGCGGGACGACGGCGGTCCCCGCGAAGGACACGGGCCGGGTCAGGGCCGTCCGCGCGTCCGTGACGTCAGACGCTGTCCGGGAGCCGCTCCGGAGTCGCGCCGACGTCGTTGGTGGCGCCGGCCGGGTCCCGGTTTCCCGGGCTTCCCTGCCGACAACCACCACTGTGCCGGAGCCGTGTTAAGCGGGTGCTGCCGTCACGTGACGGGCCCGTACCGTTTGCGCGACGGACGCACGCGGTCCCGTAACGACTACTTGGCGCCCTTGGCGAGGAACGCCAGCAGGTCCTGACGGCTCACCACACCGGTCGGCTTGCCCTCGACCAGCACGATCGCCGCGTCCGCCTCGCCCAGCACGGCCATCAGCTCGGAAACCGGCTCGCCCGAGCCGACCTGCGGCAGCGGCGCGCTCATGTGCTTCTCCAGCGGGTCGCCCAGCGAGGCCTGCTTGGCGAACAGCGCCGCCAGCAGCTCCTTCTCCACGACCGAGCCGATGACCTCGGCAGCCATCACGTCGGGGTGGCCGGCGCCCGGCTTGACGATCGGCATCTGCGAGACGCCGTACTCGCGCAGGACCTCGATGGCCTCGCCGACGGTCTCCTCGGGGTGCATGTGCACGAGGGAGGGGATGCCGCCCTCCTTGTCGTTCAGCACCTCGCCGATGCGCGCGGAGGGGCCCGCCTCCTCCAGGAAGCCGTGACCGGCCATCCACTCGTCGCTGAAGATCTTGCTGAGGTAGCCGCGGCCGCTGTCCGGCAGCAGGACGACGACCACGTCGTCCGGGCCCAGGCCCTCGGCCGCCTTCAGCGCGGCGACGACCGCCATGCCGCAGGAGCCGCCGACCAGCAGGCCCTCCTCCTTGGCGAGGCGGCGGGTCATCTGGAAGGAGTCCTTGTCGGACACCGCGATGATCTCGTCGGTCACGTTGCGGTCGTAGGCGGTCGGCCAGAAGTCCTCGCCGACGCCCTCGACCAGGTACGGGCGGCCCGAGCCGCCGGAGTACACCGAGCCCTCGGGGTCGGCGCCGATGACCTTGACCTTGCCGCCGGACACCTCCTTCAGGTACCCGCCGGTGCCGGAGATGGTGCCGCCCGTGCCGACGCCCGCGACGAAGTGGGTGATCTTCCCGTCCGTCTGCTCCCACAGCTCGGGACCGGTGGTCTCGTAGTGCGAACGGGGGTTGTTCGCGTTGCTGTACTGGTCCGGCTTCCAGGCTCCCGGCGTCTCGCGCACGAGGCGGTCGGACACGTTGTAGTACGAGTCCGGGTGCTCGGGGTCGACGGCGGTCGGGCAGACCACGACCTCGGCGCCGTACGCGCGCATCACGTTGATCTTGTCCATGGACACCTTGTCAGGGCAGACGAAGATGCACTTGTAGCCCTTCTGCTGGGCCACGATGGCGAGTCCTACACCGGTGTTGCCGCTGGTCGGCTCCACGATGGTGCCACCGGGCTTGAGGGCTCCGCTCTGCTCGGCGGCCTCGATCATCCGGACGGCGATCCGGTCCTTCACGGACCCGCCCGGGTTGAAGTACTCGACCTTCGCAAGGACGGTGGCCTGCAGGCCTTCGGTCACACGGTTGAGCTTCACCAGCGGGGTGTTGCCGACGAGGCTGATCATCGAGTCGTGGAATTGCACCATGTTCTCCAAGGAGGGGACTCCACGGGTTCTCCGGGAGGTCCGGCCAGAGTATGCGGAAAGAGATTGGCCGACCGGCAGTACGGGGCAGGTAGGTCACGGGGCCGGCAGGAAAGCGAGGTGGCTCGAAGGGTGTCCAGGGCGAGGACGGCCCGCCGGATCGCGGCGGGTGCGGCGTACGGCGGCGGCGGGCTCGGGCTGGTCGGGGCCGCCGCGGTGGGACTGGTACTGGCGGAGATGCAGTTCGCGAAGCGGACGGTCGGCACCGGACTGCCCGATCCGCCGCGCGCGGACGGCCTGTACGGGAGCGAGTTCGGCGGCCCCGAGCTGAGTCCGGGCCCGCTGCGCCTGGGCATGCTGGGCGACTCCACGGCCGCGGGCCTCGGCGTACGAAG
Source organism: Streptomyces sp. NPDC060028 (assembly GCF_042736725.1). Classification (NCBI taxonomy): domain Bacteria; kingdom Bacillati; phylum Actinomycetota; class Actinomycetes; order Kitasatosporales; family Streptomycetaceae; genus Streptomyces; species Streptomyces sp. NPDC060028. Next base: position 65,839 of record NZ_JBHWVJ010000004.1, read on the forward strand.
AGCCAGACAGACCCCGGGAGCCCTGCTCGCGTCGGGGCTGGCCGCCGTGGCCGAGCGGCCGGTGCAGCTGCGCAACGTCGCGCTGTCCGGTGCCATGTCGGACGACCTGGACCGGCAGGCGGGCCTGCTGCTCGACGGGGACGAGCCGCCCCCGGACGTCTGCGTGATCATGATCGGCGCCAATGACGTGACCCGCCGGATGCCGCCGACCCAGTCGGTGCGGCTGCTGACCTCGGCCGTACGCCGGCTGCGGCTCGCCGGCTCCGAGGTCGTGGTCGCGACCTGCCCGGACCTCGGCACCATCGAGCCGGTGTACCAGCCGCTGCGCTGGCTGGCCCGCCGGGTCTCGCGCCAGCTGGCCGCCGCCCAGACCATAGGGGTGGTCGCGCTGGGCGCCCGTACGGTCTCGATGGGGGACCTGCTGGGCCCCGAGTTCGCCGCCAACCCGCGCGAGATGTTCGGCCCGGACTCCTACCACCCCTCCGCGGAGGGCTACGCGACCGCGGCGATGGCCGTCCTGCCCACCCTGTGCGCCGCCCTGTCGCTGTGGCCGGAGTCCGACCGGCTGGACGTCTCCCGCAACGAGGACATGCTCCCGGTGGCCAAGGCCGCCTCCGCCGCCGCGGGCCAGGCCGGTACGGAGGTCACCGCGGCCCGCGGCCCCTGGGTGCTCCTCAAGCACCGCCGCCGCCGGCGGGTGCCGGGCACGGACCCGGACCCGGCCCACGCCGGGGCCGAGGCCCCGGACACGCCGGTGCCCTGATCGCCGAGTGCGGTCCGCATCACATGACAGGGGCCGTGACCTGGACCGTACGGGGCGGTAACTTCGCATGCGGTCCCGGTACGAGCCGCAACTCACCACCCCCTTGGAGCCCCGATGCCCGAAGCCGTCATCGTTTCCACCGCCCGCTCCCCGATCGGGCGCGCCTTCAAGGGGTCCCTCAAGGACGTCCGCCCGGACGACCTGACCGCCACGATCATCCAGGCCGCCCTCGCCCAGGTCCCCGAGCTGGACCCGCGCGAGATCGACGACCTGATGCTCGGCTGCGGCCTGCCGGGCGGCGAGCAGGGCCACAACCTCGCCCGCATCGTGGCCGTGCAGATGGGCATGGACTACCTGCCCGGCGCCACGATCACCCGTTACTGCTCCTCCTCGCTCCAGACCTCCCGCATGGCGCTGCACGCCATCAAGGCGGGCGAGGGCGACGTCTTCATCTCCGCGGGCGTCGAGATGGTCTCCCGCTCCGTGAAGGGCTCCTCCGACGGCCTGCCGGACACCCACAACCCGCTCTTCGGCGACGCGGAGGCCCGTACGGCCGCGGTCGCGCAGAGCGAGGGCGCGTCCTGGCACGACCCGCGCGAGGACGGCCTGATCCCCGACGCGTACATCTCCATGGGGCAGACCGCCGAGAACCTGGCCCGTCTCAAGGGCGTGACCCGCCAGGACATGGACGAGTTCGGCGTCCGCTCGCAGAACCTGGCCGAGGAAGCCGTCAAGAACGGCTTCTGGGCCCGCGAGATCACCCCGGTCACCACCCCGGACGGCACGGTCGTCTCCACCGACGACGGCCCGCGCGCCGGCGTCACCCTGGAGGGCGTCCAGGGCCTCAAGCCCGTCTTCCGCCCCGACGGCCTGGTCACGGCCGCCAACTGCTGCCCGCTCAACGACGGCGCCGCGGCGCTGGTCATCATGAGCGACACCAAGGCGCGGGAGCTGGGCCTGACCCCGCTGGCCCGGATCGTCTCCACCGGCGTCACCGGCCTGTCCCCCGAGATCATGGGCCTGGGCCCGGTCGAGGCGTCGAAGCAGGCGCTGAAGCGGGCGGGCCTGACCGTCGGAGACATCGACCTGTTCGAGATCAACGAGGCCTTCGCCGCCCAGGTCATCCCGTCCTACCGGGACCTGGGGATCCCGCTGGAGAAGCTGAACGTCAACGGCGGGGCCATCGCGGTGGGTCACCCCTTCGGGATGACCGGTGCGCGCATCACCGGCACGCTGATCAACAGCCTGCAGTTCCACGACAAGCAGTTCGGCCTGGAGACGATGTGCGTGGGCGGCGGCCAGGGCATGGCCATGGTCATCGAGCGCCTGAGCTGAGCCGTGGCGCAGGGTGGGGGTCGTCCCGAGGAACGAGGGGCGGCACCTGCCCGCAGCGGTGGCGAAGATCGGCGCGACCAGGGAAGAGGAGCGTTTGAGCTGGTGCGGGGGCCAGTCGCCGCAAGGGATCCGGGTGGATCCCTTGCGGCGTACTGACACCGATTCCAATCCCGTCGCGGCCGACCTGTGACCGAATCTCCCCCAGGATGTGACCTATCTCCTGGGGGATCGGCATATCCGCAGGTCAGGCAGCATGTGGAGGGGCCCGCCGGGACGAAAGACCTGTCCAATTCGTGACGTAATGCACTGCACGCCATTCCCAGGTCAGGACACTCTGATGTAGGAAGTCGGGGGATCGAATCACATCAGGAGTTAGTCAGTGAGCGCCATGTCTCTTGCCCTGCTGCTGACCACGGCCGCTGCCACGGCCGTGGGCGCTGCTGCGCTGCACGCCGTCCACGGCCTGCGCAAGCAGGTCACGGCCCTGCGCGGTGAGCTGGTCGTATCGGCCCACCCCCGCGCCGCGACCGTCCCGCACGCCCGCAGCGCCGTGGATTCCCCGGCCGCGGAGATACGAGCCGCCGTCGCCGAGGCCCTCGCCGAGGAGCGCGAGCGCGAGCTCGCCGAGGCGCGGGCCTTCTGGGCCGCCCAGGAGGCCCGCGACGCCGCCGACGCCCCCTCCCTGCTGGGCGGCCTGCCCGGCCTCGGCGGCGAGGACAGCCCGGTCTTCCTGCCCCGGCAGGCCGACATGGTCGGGCTGGAGCCGGTGCTCGGCGACGAGCTCGACGAATACCCGGCGTACCCCGAGGATTCGGCCGAGCTGGCCGCCGCCCGCCGGCGCCACCCCTCGCACCCCGACTTCGTACCGGCCCAGGCCTCGCACCCCGGCGCCGACCACGAGCGCACGGTCAGCCGCCTGGAGGAGCTCGCACAGGCCCGTACGGCCCTCGCGGACGTCCGCCCCGGCCCGCTGGGCACCCTGGACGTGTACGTCTTCACGGACGGCACCACGCTGTGCATGACCCCGGGCCACCGGGAGACCGCGGAGCGCCTCGCCGAGGCCCTGCGCTCGGGGACCGCGCCGGTCCTGCTGGGCGGCTCGGGCATCTCCGGCGCCTACGCGCTGACCTTCTCCTGCGGCGACTCCGAGGACCCCGACAGCAACGTCTACATCCTCGCGGACCGCGTCATCGCATCGCTCTGACTTCCGCCTGCTCCACCAGCCGCACGGCCTCGTCCAGCAACTCGGACGGGGCCGTCGTGCCGTCCCCCTCGGGTACGCCGCGCAGCGCCTCGGCGAGGTCCTGCCCGGCCACCGTCACCTGGTCCCCGACGACGAACACCCCCGCGTCGGGCATCCGGCGCGCCGGAGCCGCCCCCGCGGGGTCCTCCAGCCGCTGTGCCCGCGCGGCGAGCTCCCGGGCCAGCTCCAGCGCCTCGGCGGCCGCTCCGCGCTGCAGACGGCTCTGCGGCGCGGCCCGCAGCCGGTCGGCGAAACGTTCCACGGCAGCGGTCAGGGGCGAAGTATCAAGCACCCGGCCGACCTTACGCGCCGCCCGGGCGCCATTGCCAACGGGCGAACTCTCCGGCACGGTGGCGTGAAGAGAACAGCACGGCGATACCTCCGGAGGCGCCCATGTCCGTAGAGTTCTCCGAGCAGACACACCGCAACATGATCGACAGAATCCCCCAGAGCACCGGTCGTGAGGTCTCCGACTGGCTCCGCGCCGTGGACGACGGGCCCTCCCTCGTCCGGTTCGAGGAGAAGGTCAGCTGGCTCCTCGGCGCGCACGAGCTGTCGTACGGCCAGGCCAAGGCGATCATCCACGAGTACGACCTGCGCAGGGCCGCCCGCAGACTCGGCTGAGCCCCTGCCGCACCCCTTCCGAATCCCCCGACCCCCGTAGCCCTCCCAGACACGCGAAGGTCCCGCGAGCAGTGCGCTCGCGGGACCTTCGCCGTGCTCGTCGCCCTACCGGACGGCGGCCGTGCCGGCCGTGCTAGTCGCCCTTGAGGATCGACAGCAGGCGCAGCATCTCCAGGTAGATCCACACCAGGGTCATGGTGAGGCCGAAGGCCGCCAGCCAGGACTCCTCGCGCGGGGCGCCGTACGTCACGCCGTCCTCGACCTGCTTGAAGTCGAGGGCGAGGAAGCAGGCGCCGAGGATGATGCCGATGATGCCGAAGACGATGCCGAGGCCGCCGCTGCGGAAGCCGAGGCCGTCGCCGCCGCCGAACATCGAGAACAGCAGGTTGACGACCATGAGCAGGACGAAGCCCATGGCCGCGGCCATCACGAAGCCGTAGAAGCGGCGGGTCACGCGGATCCAGCGCATCTTGTAGGCGAACAGCACGCCGGCGAAGACGCACATGGTGCCCAGGACGGCCTGGATGACCACGCCCTCGCCGATGTAGGTGCTGGTGGCCGAGCTGATGACGCCGAGGAAGACGCCCTCGAATGCCGCGTAGGCCAGGATCAGCGCCGGGACCGGCTTGCGCTTGAAGGACTGGATCATCGCGAAGACGAACGCGACGAGCGCCGCGCCGACGGCGATGCCGTACGACTTGTTGATGTTGGCCGGGTCGACCGGCAGCGTGAGCCAGGAGATGACGGCCGTCAGGACGACGGTGCCGAGCGTCATGGCCGTACGGCTCACGACGTCGTCGATCGTCATCGCGTTGGTGCGCGCCGGCGCCTGCGGCATACCCGTGGACGGGTCGGTCGCATAAGGGTTCGTCGCGTACGGGTTGGCGGCGGTCCCGGCCTGCTGGTGCTGCTGCGTGCCGAAGCCCGCGTAGCCACCGTTGTCGCGGCTGAACCCCCGTCGCGAGAAGACCGGGTTACTGCTCCTCATCTCACTCCTCCATGGCCACCGTGCGCGGCCTTGCATCAAGAGTAATGCGTTAGCAAAGGAAGCACGCTACTGCTGAAGGAGGATCTTAGGAGAAGGCATGGCAAAGCGCAGAGGATGAATGAGGAGATTCCCCTGCGAAGTCGCACAAGAGTCGCGAGAGTGCCCGGAGCCGGACTTGAACCGGCACGACCCGAAGGTCAGCGAGGTTTAAGCTCGCCGTGTCTGCATTCCACCATCCGGGCAGGCTGGCGACTCCCGTGCAGAAAAGCCTTGAACGCTGCGCCGAGCCTATCCGGAACGCCCTCAGCGCCAGACGGCCGTCAATCCGATGTTGTCTGATTTTATTGGCGCTTGATGGGCCGTCAGGCCCGAGAAAGCACGGTCGGCCCCGGTACGGGCGGCGATCACCGGTGCCACGGGAATGACGGGATTTCGATGGCTCGCGCCACCCCGCCGCCACCCTCCACGCCACCCCGGGCCACCCCCGCCTCCGCGGGCGGCCCCGGACGCCCCTCGGGCGGCCCCGTACCGCCTCAGGGGCCGTGTCATACCAAAGGAGGAGGCGGGTACCCCTCCGGTCAGTCTCGAGTGGGCCGTGGAACGGGCACACCGGCTGATCCGGAGCGGGGGTGGCCGCGGCGAGGATTGACGTGTCCCGCCCCACCGCAGCACCCGCTCGACAGGAGTCCCTCCGTGACCGCCATGAACTACGCCCCGCAGCACACCACCCAGGCCGTGGCCGCACGCGCCACGCAGCTCTCCAAGGTGTACGGCCAGGGCGAGACCCAGGTGGTCGCGCTCGACAACGTCTCCGTCGACTTCGGCCAGGGGCAGTTCACCGCGATCATGGGCCCCTCCGGCTCCGGCAAGTCCACGCTGATGCACTGCGTCGCCGGCCTGGACACCTTCTCCGCCGGCTCCGTGCGCATCGGCGAGACCGAGCTGGGGACCCTGAAGGACAAGCAGCTCACGCAGCTGCGCCGGGACAAGATCGGCTTCATCTTCCAGGCCTTCAACCTGCTGCCGACGCTGACGGCCCTGGAGAACATCACGCTCCCCATGGACATCGCCGGCCGCAAGCCCGACAAGCAGTGGCTGGACACCGTGATCCAGATGGTCGGCCTCTCCGACCGCCTGTCCCACCGCCCCACGCAGCTCTCCGGCGGCCAGCAGCAGCGCGTGGCCGTGGCCCGCGCCCTGGCCTCCCGCCCCGAGATCATCTTCGGCGACGAGCCCACCGGCAACCTCGACTCCCGCTCCGGCGCCGAGGTCCTCGGCTTCCTGCGCAACTCGGTGCGCGAGCTCGGCCAGACCGTCGTCATGGTCACCCACGACCCGGTCGCCGCCTCCTACGCGGACCGCGTCATCTTCCTCGCCGACGGCCGCATCGTCGACGAGATGACCAGCCCGAGCGCCGACGGCGTGCTCGACCGCATGAAGGCCTTCGACGCCAAGGGCCGCACCAGCTGAGGCTTTCCCGCCCGGCCCCGCCTCCGCTGACCCTCGACTCCCTGGACTCCTCCACCATGTTCCGTACCGCCCTGCGCAACGTCCTCGCGCACAAGGCCAGGCTGTTGATGACGGTGCTCGCCGTCGTCCTCGGCGTCGCTTTCGTCTCCGGCACCCTCGTCTTCACCGACACCCTCGGCGCATCCCTGCGCGGCCAGTCCGCGAAGAGCTACGAAGGCGTCGCGGTCTCCGTCACCTCCTACGGCCAGAGCCGCGACGACAACGGCCAGAAGGAGGGCGACCCCGGCATCAGCCAGCAGACCCTCGACAAGGTCAAGGCCGTCAAGGGCGTCGACGCCGTGAGCGGCCGGGTCACCGGCTTCGCCGGCGTCGGCGACGAGAACGGCAAGCTGATCGGCCAGGGCTGGTCCAACAAGGGCTCCAACTTCGTCCCCGTCAAGGACGGCAAGGACCCCCGGTACACCTTCACCGAAGGCACCGGCCCGGCCAAGGACGGCGAGATCGCCCTCGACAAGGAGACCGCGTCCAAGGGTGGGTACAAGGTCGGCGACAAGGTCCGCGTCGCCACCAACGGCCCGGTCAAGGAGTACGCCCTCGCCGGCGTCTTCACCACCGAGGACGGCTCGGTCAACGCGGGCGGCAGCCTGGTGCTGTTCGACACCGCCGTCGCGCAGCAGCTGTACCTGAAGCCCGGCTTCTACCAGGAGCTCTCCGTCAGCGCCAAGGCCGGCACCACCGCCGACCAGCTGCTCGCCGAGATCAAGCCGCAGCTCGACGGCAAGAACACCCAGGCCCAGACCGGCGCCCAGCTCGCCAAGGACGAGGCCAAGGGGATCGAGGAGGGGATGAGCGGCATGAGCACCATGCTGCTGATGTTCGCCTTCATCGCGCTCTTCGTCGGCGTCTTCCTGATCTACAACACGTTCACCATGCTGGTCACCCAGCGCACCAAGGAGCTGGCCCTGCTGCGCGCCGTCGGCGCCAACCGCGGTCAGGTCATGCGCTCGGTGCTCGCCGAGGCCCTGGTCGTGGGCATCACCTCCGCCGCGATCGGGCTCGCCACCGGCATCGGCCTCGCGGTCGGCATGCGCTCCCTGATGGACTCCCTCGGCGCCAAGATCCCGGCCGGCGACCTGGTGATCGCGCCGGGCACGATCGTCGCGGCCCTGGTCATCGGCGTCCTCGTCACCGTCCTCGCCGCGCTGCTGCCCGCCTGGCGCACCGGCCGGATCGCCCCCGTCGCGGCCATGGGCAGCGCCCACCTGCCGGCCACCGCGAAGTCCCTCGTCGTGCGCAACGTCATCGGCAGCCTCCTCGGCCTGCTCGGCGTCGGCCTGGTCATGCTGGGCGTGTCCATGGGCAGCGACGGCCGGATGGTCATCGGCGGCGGCGCGTTCTTCCTGCTCCTCGGCCTGATCGTGCTGCTGCCGCTGCTGTCGCGGCCGGTCATCTCGGCCCTGCGGCCGCCGCTGCAGAAGATCTTCGGGGTGCCCGGCAAGCTGGCCGCGCAGAACGCCCTGCGCAACCCGCGCCGTACGGCCGTCACGGCCGCCTCGCTGGCCATCGGCCTGACCCTGGTCACCGCGCTCTCGGTCGTCGGCATCACCATGGGCAAGGCCGTGGACCGGATGAGCACGGACAAGATCAAGGCCGACTACAAGATCTCCATGAACGGCGGCATGGGCAGCCTGGACAAGTCGGTCGCCGAGGCCCTGACGAAGGCCCCCGGCATCAAGGCCGTCTCCCCGCAGACCGCCTCCTCGCTGAAGATCGGCGACGAATTCCACTCGGCGTCGGGCGTCAACCCGGCCGCCATCGCCGAGATGCTCAACGTCGACGTCCTCAGCGGCTCGCTGAGCAGCCTGGGCAAGGGCGACGTCGCCGTCGCGGACAAGACCGCGACGAAGGCCCACCTCTCGGTCGGCTCGACGTTCGACGTCATGTACGACGACGGCCAGAAGGGCACGCTCAAGGTCGGCGCGGTCTACAAGGACCTGGGCGGCCTGCTCTCCCCGTACGTCCTCGACGACAAGATCCTCGCCGCGCACACCGACGACCCCTACATCCCCGAGGTGTACGTCAACGCCACCGGCGGCGAGTCCAAGGCCGGCGAGAAGGCCATCCTGGACGCGCTCGGCAACAACCCGGCGATCGGCATCGCGACCCAGCAGGACATGCGCAACGAGATGGGCGGCATCGTCAACCTGGCGCTGAACATCATGTACGGCCTGCTCGGCATGGCCCTGATCATCTCGGTGCTGGGCGTCGTCAACACCCTCGCGATGTCCGTCTTCGAGCGCAAGCAGGAGATCGGCATGCTGCGGGCGATCGGTCTCGACCGCAGCCGGGTCAAGAACATGATCCGCCTGGAAGCCGTGGTCATCTCGCTGTTCGGCGCGATCCTCGGCATCAGCGTCGGCGTCTTCCTCGCCTGGGCCGTCGGCACCACCTTCAGCAAGTCCATCGAGGGCTACGAGCTGGTCATCCCGTACGACCGGATCGGCATCTTCCTGCTGCTCGCCGGCGTGGTGGGAGTCCTGGCCGCCATGTGGCCCGCCCGCAGCGCGGCCCGGCTGAACATGCTGACCGCCATCAAGACCGAGTAGCCCGGCGGTACGCCGCCGCACGCGGCGCGGCACTCAAGGGACACGGAAGGGCCCCGGGGCAACACGCCCCGGGGCCCTTCCCGTTGTCCCGTACGGGTCCTACGCGCCCCAGGTGCGCAGGCGCAGCGGCAGTCCCGAGTCGCCGCCCGGCGCGGGTTTGACGGCGAGGACCTGGTTGACCCCGAGCCGGCCGTGCTCGAAGCCGAGCGCCGAGGCCGCCATGTACAGCAGCCAGACCCTGGCGCGCCCGGCCGAGGTGAGGCGTACGGCCTCGTCCCGGTTCGCCTCCAGCCGGGCCACCCAGGCCCGCAGGGTGAGCGCGTAGTGCTCGCGCAGCGCCTCCACGTCGCGGACCTCGAAGCCGGCCCGCTCCAGCTCGCCGACGGTGGTGCCGAGCGGGGAGAGCTCCCCGTCGGGGAAGACGTAGGCGTCGATGAACTCGTCGACCCGGTACGCCTCCTCGTCCGGCTCGGGGGGCCGGGCGATCTGGTGGTTCAGCAGCCGGCCGGCCGGGCCCAGCAGGGCGTGCAGGGTGCGGGCGTACTCGCGGTAGCGGTCGGCGCCGACGTGCTCGGCCATGCCGATCGACGAAATGGCGTCGTACGGGCCGTCCATGACGTCCCGGTAGTCCTGCACCCGGATCTCGACCAGATCGGCCAGGCCCTCTTCCGCGACGCGCTTGCGGGCGTACGCGGCCTGCTCGACGGAGAGCGTGATGCCGGTGACCCGGGCGCCGTACTCGCGGGCCGCGTGCAGGGCCATGGAGCCCCAGCCGCAGCCGACGTCCAGGAGCCGCTCCCCCGGAGCCAGGCCGAGCTTCCTGCAGACGAGGTCGAGCTTGTCGCGCTGGGCGTCCTCCAGGGTCGCGCCGGGGCTCCAGTAGGCGCAGGAGTACACCATGGAGGGGCCGAGGACGTGGCCGTAGAACGCGTTGCCGACGTCGTAGTGGTGGCTGACGGCCGCGCGGTCGCGGCCCTTGGAGTGCGGGGGGCCGCCGCGGCGGACGGCCTCCTCGGGCGGCGGCGTCGGCGCGGGCCACGGCCGCGCGAGCCGCAGCAGGTCCCGTACGGCGGCCCGTGAGCGCGGATCGCGCAGCAGTGCGAGGCCGCCCGCGAGCCGGGCCCGGGCGGCCTTCGGGCCCGCGGAGTGCGCACGCCGGCCCGGGCCGCGCGCCCAGAGCAGGCCCGCCACCCGGTCGAGCAGCTCGAACAGGTCCCCCTCGACCGTCAGCTCGCCGGCCACCCAGGCCCTGGCCAGCCCCAGTTCGCCCGGCTTCCACAGGATGCGGCGCAGCGCGCGGCGATGGCGGAAGACGAGCACGGGGCCGGTGGGCGGCCCCGCCTCTGTGCCGTCCCACGCGCGGACGCGGACGGGTAAGGGGGCGCCCAGCAGGGTCTCGGCAAGAGCGGCCAGCCGCGGCGCGGCGTCTTCCATGCGCACCTCCAGAAGCTCCGCCCAAGGCTCTACCCCGGCCGGGCTCAGCGTAAGCGGCGCGCCGGAGGCGACGGGCGGACACGGCGGGCGGACACGCCGAAGGGGCCGCCCGCACCACGGATGGCGGGCAGCCCCTTCGGGGACGTGCTGGTACTGCTCAGGGTCCTGTCGGCTCGCGCCGGGTCAGGACGCCTTGGCCTTCTGGGCCGGGGCCGCGGCGGCCGGAGCCGGCTTGGCGGCCTCGTAGAACTCCTCGCGGGGGGTCTCCAGCGCACCGAGGGAGACGACCTCGCGCTTGAGGAACATGCCGAGGGTCCAGTCGGCGAAGACGCGGATCTTGCGGTTCCAGGTCGGCATGGCCAGACCGTGGTAGCCACGGTGCATGTACCAGGCCAGCCGGCCCTTGAGCTTGATCTTCATCTTGCCCATGACGATCATCGCGACGCCCTTGTGGAGGCCGAGGCCCGCCACCGCACCCTTGTTGGAGTGCTCGTACTCCTTCTGCGGGAAGCCCCGCATGCCGGAGATCACGTTGTCGCCGAGGACCTTGGCCTGGCGCAGCGCGTGCTGGGCGTTCGGCGGGCACCAGGCGTTCTCGACGCCGGCCTTGCGGGCGGCGATGTCCGGGACCTGGGCGTTGTCGCCCGCGGCCCAGATGTAGTCGCTGCCCTGGACCTGGAGGGTCGGGGCGGTGTCCACGTGGCCGCGCGGGCCGAGGGGCAGGCCGTAGCGGGCCAGCACCGGGTTGGGCTTGACGCCCGCGGTCCACACCAGGGTGTTGGAGTCGACCTCGAGGCCGTTCTTCAGCACCACGTGGCCGTCCACGCAGGAGTCCATGGAGGTGTTGAGGTAGATCTCGATGCCGCGCGACTCGAGGTGCTCCTTGCCCCAGGTGCCGAGCTTGGGCCCGACCTCGGGGAGGATCTTGTCGGCCGCGTCCACCAGGATGAAGCGCATGTCCTCGCGCTTGACGTTGGTGTAGTACTTCGCGGCGTCGCGGGCCATGTCCTCGACCTCGCCTATGGTCTCCGCGCCGGCGAAGCCGCCGCCGACGAAGACGAAGGTGAGGGCCTTGCGGCGGACGTTCTCGTCCGTCGTGGACTCGGCCTTGTCGAGCTGCTCGAGGACGTGGTTGCGCAGGCCTATGCCCTCTTCGACGCCCTTCATGCCGATGCCCTGTTCGGCGAGGCCGGGGATCGGGAAGGTGCGGGAGATGGCGCCGAGCGCGATCACCAGGTAGTCGAAGGGCAGCTCGTACGCCTCGCCGACCAGCGGCGTGACGACGGCGACCTTGCGGTCCTGGTCGATGCTGGTGACCCGGCCGGTGAGGACCTCTGCCTTAGGCAGCACGCGTCGCAGCGGGACGACGACGTGCCGAGGCGAGATGCTGCCTGCGGCCACTTCGGGGAGGAAGGGCTGGTAGGTCATGTACGAGCGCGGGTCGACGACCGTGACGGTCGCCTCGCCGTAACGCATCTTCTTCATGATGCGCTTGGCTGCGTACAGGCCTACGTACCCACCTCCTACAACGAGGATCCTGGGACGCTCCGTGGTGCTCATGGAACGAGTATCCAGCACCCGGAAGGGGGACGCTCGTGAGCCCCTTCACAAGGTGCTCGAAGGCCTCTGCTACACTCCGCCGCCCACGTGACCGAGGTCATGGCGCAAAAGGGGAACCAGGGTGTAACGGGAGTCGTTGTTCACCCGTCCTGAACTGGCCTCCAGGTCCGTAAGCGGAGTAGACCACCGGCTTCGTGGATAGCTACCGACGGGGCCCGGCGGCGCCCGCAATTCGCACGAACGCTCGCATGAAACGGGCCTGTGGACCTCCGGAACGCCTCGAAGGACCCTTCCGGTGGCCCCACAGGCCCCTTTTCCTTGTGAAGAACTTCACGAACTTCGTGTGGATCACGGGACTTTCGACCCCCGAGAGCCCCTCCCGGGGCCCTCATCCAGGTCCGGTCCAGACCCGGTCAAGGCCCACTCAGGCCACGGACCAGGCGATTCCGTCGAGGATGTCGTGTTCCGAGACCACGACCTCCGAGGCCCCGGTCCGCTCCATGATCGCCAGCAGCACCAGGGCGCCGGCTGCGATCACGTCCACCCGGCCCGGGTGCATCACCGGGATCGCCGCACGTTCGGCGTGCGTGGCCGTCATCATCCGCTCGCTGATCTCGCGGACCTTCTCGTACGGGATCCGCGCGTGGTGGATCGCCGCCGAGTCGTACTCCGCCAGCCCCAGCGCGATGGCCGCCACCGTGGTCACCGAGCCGGCCAGGCCCACCAGGGTGCGGGCCTCGGTCAGCGGGACCGTCTGCGCGGCCAGGTCCAGCGCCGCCTCGATGTCGGCCCGTATGGCGGCGATCTGCGCCTCGGACGGCGGGTCGGTGACGACCCCGTCCACGACCAGGTGCCGCTCGGTCATCCGTACGCAGCCCACGTCCACGGACCGGGCGGCCCGGACGTGCTCCTCGCCGACCACGAACTCGGTCGAGCCGCCGCCGATGTCCACGACCAGGAACGGCTTTTCGAGGTGATCGGTGCCGGTCAGCTCCTTGGTGGCGCCGGTGAAGGAGAACTCGGCCTCCTGGTCCCCGGAGATCACCTCGGGCTCGACGCCCAGGATGTCCAGGACGCCCCGGACGAACTCGTCGCGGTTCTCGGCGTCCCGCGAGGCCGAGGTGGCCACGAAGCGCAGCCGCTGCGCCCCGAGCTCCTTGATGACCGCCGCGTACTCACGGCACGCCGCGAAGGTGCGCTCCAGCGCCTCCGGGGCGAGCCGGCCGGTCTTGTCCACGCCCTGGCCGAGCCGGACGATCGTCATCCGCCGGTCCAGCTCGACCAGCTCGCCCGTCGCCGGGTCGCAGTCGGCGACCAGCAGGCGGATGGAGTTCGTACCGCAGTCGATGCCCGCGACCCGGGTCACTCGGACTCCTCCCCGGCCTTCTTGTCGGCCTTCTTGTCACCCTTGTCGCCGCACGGGGTGACGCAGGGGCCCTTGGCCCACCACTCGGGCAGCATCGCGAGGGCCTCGTCGCCGAACGGGTTCACGCCGGGGCCGGCGGCCAGCGAGTGGCCGACCAGCACGTGCAGGCACTTGACCCGGTCCGGCATCCCGCCGGCGCTCGGGAAGCCCTGGAGCACCTCGATCGCGTCACGTCGCGTGATGTAGTCCTCGTGCGCGGCCCGGTAGGCGGCGGCGAGCTCCGGGTCGTCGGCGAGCCGGGCCTGCATCTGCTTCATCACGCCGTTGGCCTCCAGCGTGCCGATGGCACCGGCGGCGCGCGGGCACGTCAGGTAGTACAGCGTCGGGAAGGGCGTGCCGTCGGGGAGCCGCGGGGCGGTCTCCACGACGTCCGGCCGGCCGCAGGGGCAGCGGTGCGCGATGGCGCGCAGCCCGCGCGGCGGGCGGCCGAGCTGCTGCTCGAACGCCTCGATGTCCGCGTCGGTCGGCTCGGTCCGGTCGGTCTGGGGCGGGGGCGTCTGCATGCCTGGAGGAAGTCTCTTCGTTCGGTTGTGCTTGGTGTGGATGGGTCAGTCGCCGGGGCGGTCGGCCTTGTCGACACCGTCCCAGACGTTCGAGTACCAGGGGCGGTCGCTCGCGGACTGTCCGCCGCGACGGTGCTCCGGTGCCTCGGCTCCGGGGTCGGTCATGATGTAGCTGACCTCGCCCGGACGCACGAAGTGCAGGTGCTTGCGCGCCTGTTGCTCCGCGTACGCGTCGTCCTGCCAGCGGGCCTTCTCGTCGCGCAGCCGTTCCAGCCGGGCGCGCGCGGTGACCGCGGCCTTCTGCTGCTTCGCGATCTCCGAGCGCTGGGAGACGTACTGGCGCATCGGATACGCGAGGGCGACGACCAGGGTACAGAGGACGAGCACGAGCAGGGCGGCCCTGCCGGTGAGCCGGCTGCGGCGGACCTGGCGGCGCGACTGCGAGCGGTAGACGTGGGCGGCGGTCCGCTCGCCGAGCTGCCTCAGCCTGGTCGCGGTCGAGAAGGTGGAGAACCGATCCCGGTTCCCGGCCATGGTCCCGCCTCCCCTGTGTACGCACTACGCAATACGTCCCCGCACACGGTACGGGACCGAGTGCGGGGACGTACGGAAGCCGGGGCGCGATTAGCCCTTGAAGCGGGGGAACGCGGAGCGGCCCGCGTACACCGCGGCGTCGTCGAGGATCTCCTCGATGCGCAGCAGCTGGTTGTACTTGGCGACGCGGTCCGAGCGGGCCGGGGCGCCGGTCTTGATCTGACCACAGTTCACGGCGACGGCGAGGTCGGCGATGGTGACGTCCTCGGTCTCACCGGAGCGGTGCGACATCATGCACTTGAAGCCGTTGCGCTGGGCCATCTCGACGGCGTCGAGGGTCTCGGTCAGCGAACCGATCTGGTTCACCTTCACGAGCAGGGCGTTCGCGGAGCCCTCCTCGATGCCGCGGGCCAGGCGCTCCGGGTTGGTGACGAAGAGGTCGTCGCCGACGATCTGGACCTTGGAGCCCAGCTTGTCGGTGAGGGTCTTCCAGCCGGCCCAGTCGTCCTCGTACAGCGGGTCCTCGATGGAGACCATCGGGTACGCGGAGACGAGCTCCTCGTAGTACTCGGTCATCTCGGCGGCCGAGCGGGACTGGCCCTCGAACTCGTACTTGCCGTCCTTGTAGAACTCGGACGCGGCGACGTCGAGCGCGAGCGCGATGTCCTTGCCCGGGACGTAGCCGGCCTGCTTGATGGCCTCGACGATGAGGTCCAGCGCGGCGCGGTTGGACTCCAGGTTGGGGGCGAAGCCGCCCTCGTCGCCCAGACCGGTGGAGAGGCCCTTGGTGTGCAGGACCTTCTTCAGGGTGTGGTAGACCTCGGCACCCCAGCGCAGCGCTTCGGAGAAGGACTCCGCGCCGATCGGGGCGATCATGAACTCCTGGATGTCGACGTTGGAGTCGGCGTGCGACCCACCGTTGAGGATGTTCATCATCGGAACGGGCAGCAGGTGCGCGTTCGGGCCGCCGAGGTAGCGGAAGAGCGGGAGGTCCGAGGCCTCGGACGCGGCGTGCGCGACGGCGAGGGAGACGCCGAGGATGGCGTTGGCGCCGAGCGAGCCCTTGTTGTCGGTGGCGTCCAGGTCGAACATGGCCTGGTCGATCAGGCGCTGCTCGGTGGCGTCGTAGCCGACGAGCTCCGGGCCGATCTGCTCGATGACGGCCAGGACGGCCTTCTCGACGCCCTTGCCGAAGTAACGGTTGGGGTCACCGTCACGCAGCTCGATGGCCTCGAATGCACCGGTGGAGGCGCCGGACGGGACTGCAGCACGGCCGGTGCTGCCATCGTCGAGGCCCACCTCGACCTCGACCGTGGGGTTGCCTCGGGAGTCCAGGATTTCCCGGGCTACGACGACGTCGATGGACGGCACGAGCATCTCCTTCTGGGATGTGACGCTGGATGTGCGGTGGCGTCAGGCCGTGGGATGGCCTCGCCGCCTAGAGCCTAACCGGCTCCGGGCACTGGGCCGGCCGACCGCCCGGGTCCTGGGACGAAAAAGGGTCCGAATACCCCTCTTCCGGGACATAGGTCCCTTGAACATCGGGGTGCCCGCCTGCCGCAAGGCCCGGAGCACGCCACCGCCCGGCGCGTCGGGCGGACGCGCCGGGCGGTGGGTGTTACCGCAGGATTCAGCTGAGCTTCAGCTTCTGCCCCGGGAAGATCAGGTCGGCGTCGGACACGATGTCCTTGTTGAGCTCGAAGAGCTTCTCCCAGCCGCCCTTGAGGCCGTTGGCCTCGGCGATGGTGCCCAGCGTGTCGCCGGACTTGACCTCGTACGAGCCGTTGCCGGTCTTGGGCGCCTCGGACTTCGGCTGGGCCGTGGTCCCGGTCTTCGGCTTGGAGGGGGCCGCGGTCTCGGAGCGCTTGGTCTCCTTCTTCGGCGCGGCCTTCTGCTCCTTCTTGGGCTCGGCCTTCGGCTTGGCCGGGGTCTCGGCAGCGCCGCCGTTGTACGAGGCGCCGGACAGGCCCACGCCACAGGACGGCCAGGCGCCCTTGCCCTGACCCTTGAGGACCTTCTCGGCGATGGCTATCTGCTGGGCCTTCGAGGCCTGGTTGGCCTGCGCGGCGTACGCCTTGCCACCGTAGGCGGCCCAGGTGGAGGACGAGAACTGCAGGCCGCCGTAGTAGCCGTTGCCCGTGTTGATGGCCCAGTTGCCGCCGGCCTCGCAGGAGGCGACGCGGTCCCACTCGGAGGCGGTGGCGGCGGAAGCGGTGCCCGCGGCCATCAGGGGGGCCGCGACGGCCACACCGGCGACACCGGCGAGCGTGACGATACGGACGGCCTTGGAACCGCGACGGTGCTTGCCCTTGCCGGAAAGCAGCATGGATTTTCTCCTCACCGACGCCTACGAGGTGAGCTGTCGGGTTCGGGCGAGTGAGTTGCCCGGCGGTGCGACCTAGCGCACCGCTTAACCCCTAGCCGGTGGCGTGACCGTCTTTCAACGGCCGCTCCCGGCACCTACCTTGGTTCCCCCGCTCCTGCCTTCGGCGCTTGACGCGACGACTGTTCCCTCCGTCCGCCGGCAGGATTCGGCGATGCGGTCGAAGGAGCCCGCGGTGGCGAGCGATTCAGAAGGTAGACAGGTCTCTCCCCGATGTTCAACGAGCGCCATCGGGGAGAAACGGGGCCTACTTGCGTCCTTCGGACCAGTGTTTGCGCAGGTGAGGACGGGGTTTGCGGAAGCCTCGGGGCCGGACACGCCAGTTGACCGGAAGAGACACATGTCTCACTTAACTAAATCGGACAATCAGGTGTTTCCGGGTGCCCGAACTGCCCCTATTACCGGGTTAGATCCAGGTTCTGACCGGGCTTGATCAAGTTGGCGTCCTCGCCGATGACCTGCTGGTTGGCCGTATAGAGCGCGTTCCAGCCGCCCTTGAGGTCGTTGGCGTCCGCGATGGCGGCCAGGCTGTCGCCCGGCTGAACGGTGTACGTCGGGTCCGACGCGGCGTCAGATGTGACGGGTGCCTCGACCGCGGCCTCTCCGCGGTGCTTACCGCCGCCCACGCCCGCGGCCGGGTCCGCGGGGTCGGTGGAGGCTCCTGCCGCCGGGGCGCCCGGGCCTGCGGCGGGAGCGCCCGGGTCGCCCGGCGCCGTGGGAGCCGTCGGCCCCGTCGTGGGCGCGTTCGGGTCCGCGGGGCCCGTGGTGGGCGCCGTGGGGCCCGTGGCGGGCGCCGTCGGGTCGCCCGGGGTCGTCGGAGCGACCGGGGCGGTCGGGGTCGCCGGGTCGGTCGGGGCGGTCGGGGTCGTCGGCAGGTCCGGGTCCGGCATGACGGGCAGTCCGCTGGGCGGCCCGAGCGGGATGTCGGGCAGCACGAAGGAGGGCGAGCCGGACGGGCTCGGGGAACCCTGCGTCGGGGCCCCGAAGTCCGTGGCGCGGTCGTCCGAGCCGCCGACCGGTACGGAGTCGTCCGGGCGGGACGCCGACGGGGCGGCGGACCCGTGACTGCCGGGCGCGCCCGGGTCCACGTCCGCGGCCGGCGCCTGCCGGGTCAGGCCGGCCGGCTCCGCGCACATCGGCCACGCCTGGGGGCCCTGCGAGGCCAGCACCCGTTCGGCGACGGCGATCTGCTGCGAGCGGCTGGCCAGGTCGGCGCGGGTCGCGTAGTCGAGACCGCCGGCGCCCTTCCACTGCTCCTCGGTGAACTGCAGGCCGCCGTAGGCGCCGCTGCCGAAGTTCGCGCTCCAGGTCCCACCGCTCTCGCACTCGGCGACCTTGTCCCACGTGGAGGCGTCGGCCGCGCTCGCGCCCGTGGCCGCGAGCAGCGGCAGGGCCAGTGCGGAGCCGGTGACTCCGGCGGTGACGACAATCGCGGGGATCTGTCGGGGGCGTCTGTGGCGGCCGTTCCCGGAACGCATGAGGGTGCACCTTTCGCATAACGGCGGGGTAACGGCAGAACCTAGCGGCCTTCGAACGCTTGTCACAAGTTTCGACGGAAACTGACTTCGAGTCAGCCGGCCTTCACTCGTTGCGAGGTGTGAAGCGGACCGGAAGAGTGCGCAGGCCACGCATGATGAGTCCGCCGCGCCAGCGCAGGTCGCCCGGCGGAACAGCGAGTTCCAGATCCGGCAGACGCGTGAGCAAAGTCGCAAGCGCGGTCTGCCCTTCGAGCCGCGCGAGCGGCGCACCCAGGCAGTAGTGGATCCCGTGCCCGTATCCGAGGTGCTGGTTGTCGGTCCTGGAGAGGTCGAGCGTGTCCGGTTCGGCGAACCGCTCGGGGTCCCGGTCGGCGGCCGCGAGGACCACCAGCACCGGATCGCCCGCCGCGACGTCCTGCCCGCCGAGGGTCAGCGCCTCGGTGGCGAACCGCCAGGTGGCCAGCTCCACCGGGCCGTCGTAGCGCAGCAGCTCCTCGACGCCCGTCTCCAGCAGTCCGCTCTCCCCGGCCGCGAGGGAGGCCTGGAGGCGCTCGCGCTGGTCCGGGTTCATGAAGAGGGAGTGGACCCCGTTGCCGATGAGGTTCACGGTCGTCTCGAAGCCGGCGAAGAGCAGGATGAAGGCCATGGCGGTGGCCTCGGCCTCCGTCAGGTGGTCGCCGTGGTCGCTGGCCCGGATCAGATCGGAGATCAGGTCGTTGCCCAGGTCGTCCCTTTTGCGGTGGATGAGCTCGCCGAGGTAGGTCCGCATCTGCTTCACCGAGCGGGCGACCCCGCCGCGCGGGCCGCCGCCGTGCCGGATCATCATCCCGGCCCAGTCGCGGAAGTCGTCCTGGTCCTCGCGCGGTACGCCGAGCATCTCGCAGATGGCGTAGATGGGCAGGGGGAACGCGAACTCGTGGATGAGGTCGGCTTCCCCCTTGCTCGCGAACTGCTCGATGAGGTGGTCGGTCAGCTCCTGCACCCGCGGGGTGAACTCGGCGACCCTGCGCGGGGTGAACGCCTTCGACACCAGCCGCCGCAGCCGGGTGTGGTCCGGCGGGTCGATGTTGAGCAGATGCGTCATCAGCTCCGCCTTGCGCTCCCCCGGGATGCCGGTCTTCCCCTTGGCGTGCGCGGGCTCGGCGTGGTGCGCCGGATTCTTGCTGAGCCGCTGGTCGGCGAGGGCCTGGCGGGCATCGGCGTACCGGGTCACGAGCCAGGCCTCGACCCCGCTGGGGAGCCGGGTGCGGTGCACGGGCGAGTGCTCGCGCAGCCAGGCGTAGGCGGGGTACGGGTCGGTCGCGAACTCCCAGTCGAACAGGGTCGGTCCCTGGGCCGCGGGGGTGTCGGCCGGTCCCGGGGCAGGGGTCTCGGCGGGGTCTGCGGGGGTCTCGGCGGGGTCTGCGGGGGTCTCGGCGGGGTCTGCGGGGGTCTGCTGATGCACCCGCTGACGGTATCCCGTAGATCGGCCACCACCCCATATGGGTGGTTCGCCGCGGCTGTCCGCAGATCCGCCATGGCTTGACCTGACCTTGTCCGGCATTCCTACTTTCGGTTTTGTGGATGTGAGGATCTTGAAAAGCAGCTTCGCGGTGGTGGAGAGACGGGCCGAGCACACGGTCAAGTTCTTCTACACCCACCTGTTCTGGCACAACCCCGGCATCCGTGAGCTCTTCCCGGCTTCCTTCGAGGACATGGAACGGCAGCGGGACCGGCTCTTCGCCGCGCTCACCCACGTGATCGCCCACCTCGAGAACGAGAGCCTTCTCCCCTATCTACGCGACCTCGGCCGCGACCACCGCAAATTCCTGGTCGGCCCCGAGCACTACGCCGCCGTCGGCACGAGCCTGCTCGCCGCGCTCGCCGAGGCCTCCGGGACGGCATGGACCCCCCGGGTGGAGAAGGCCTGGGCCGAGGCCTACCAGGTGATGGCCGACGCGATGACGGACGGCGCCGGCGCGAGCGGGGATCCGCCGTGGTGGGACGCGGAGATCGTGCGCCACCTCCAGTACGGGCAGGACACGGCCGTGCTGACCCTGCGGCCGCACGCCCCGCTGCCCCATCTCCCCGGCCAGTACGTGAGCGTGAGCAGCGACCGGGTCCCGACGACCTGGCGCACGTACTCCATCGGCAACGCGCCCCGCCCCGACCACACCCTCGACCTGCACGTCAGCCGGATCGAACAGGGCCGGCTCAGCACCGCCCTGGTCCGCGCCGTGCGCCCCGGCGAGATGCTGCGGCTCGGCGCGGCCGGCGGGCAGCTGACCTTGCGCCGCGCGGACCGCCCGGTCACCCTCATAGCCGCCGGCACCGGCTGGGCGCCGATCCGCGCCATGCTGGAGGACCTCGCGCAGCACCCCCCTGATCAGGACGTACGGCTCTTCGTGGTCGCCCGGGACGCCGCCCACCTCTACGACCGCCCGCTCATCGACGCGTACGCCGCCGCCCTGCGCTGGCTCGGCGTCACCTACATCACCCCCGCGCCGGGGCGTCACCGCAACGAGGCCACCGCCCGGCTCGCGACCGCACTCGGCAACCGCGCGCTCTGGCCGGACCAGGACGTCTACCTCAGCGGGCCGGCGCCGTTCATCGAGGAGACCGCGTACCTCCTGGAGGAGCTCGGCGCCCACCCCGGCCGGATCTTCCACGACTCCGTGCCGTCCGGAGGCGGGGACCACGGCCACGAGGGCCGCCCGCTGGGCTTCGGCGAGTGGTTCCTGAACCGCCCCGCGCCGCACTGGCACAACCCCTGGGGCCGCGCGCCCCGGGAGTACTGACACGCGTACCGCAGCGGGGGGCTACTCGCCGACGCCCTCGGCCGCACGGATCGCGTCCCGGTAGGCGCGGGCCGCCGCACGCAGCGCGGTCTCGGGGTCGACCCCGGCCGCCTCGGCGCGTGCCGCCAGCTCCAGCAGTTCGTACCCGATGCCCTCGCCGCGGGGCAGCTCCACGGGCACCGCCGCCGCACGGGCGCGGCCGGCCAGCTTGGCCGCGAGCGCGAGACCCGGCTGTCCCAGCGGGATCCCGTCGGTCACCGACTCCCGCCGCTTCTCGTCCGCCTTGGTGCGCTGCCAGTGCGCGTTGACGTCCTCGGGGGTCTGCGCCTGCGCGTCGCCGAAGACGTGCGGGTGGCGGCGGATCAGCTTCTCGACGAGGCCGCCGGCCACGTCGTCGATGGAGAACGGCTCCTCACCGTCCTGCGGACGGCCTTCCTCGGCGATGCGCGCGTGGAAGACCACCTGGAGGAGTACGTCGCCGAGCTCCTCGCGCAGTTCCTCGCGGTCGCCGTCCTCGATGGCCTCGACCAGCTCGTACGCCTCCTCGATGGCGTACTTCACCAGCCCCCGGTGGGTCTGGCGCGAGGTCCAGGGGCATTCGCGGCGGACCCGGTCCATGACCTGGACCAGGTCGAGCAGCCGCGCGCCCGGCAGATCGTACGAGCCCGGCAGCAGCTCCAGGTCGGGCATGGCGACGCGGCCCGAGCCGGCCAGGCGCGCGAGCCCGTCGGTGAGCCGCTGGTCGCCCTCGCCGCCCGGGAGCACCACGACCGTGCGCCCGCCGGCGCAGGCCTCGACCAGCTCGTGCGCGTCCGGGGTCTCGTACGACACCTCGACGCCGGCCTCGCGCAGGAACGGCAGCTGCGGGTGGCCCGGGTCGGCGCACAGCACCCGGTCCGCGGCGTGCAGGGTCTGCCACGCCGGCCAGGACAGCACGCCGGGGGCGACCCGGTGGCTGGTGGTCAGCAGGACGATACGGCCGGTGGGCTCGGCGGGCGCTTGGTCGGTCACCCTCCGAACCTACCTCCGGGCGCGGGCGTCAGGCTCCGGCGGGGGCCTGCTCGGGCCGGGTGACCTGGGTGATCCACGGGGTCTGCGCGTCGCCGAGGACGATCTGCTGCGCATCCCACGTGCCGTAGCGCGGGTTCACCTCGACGTGCAGGGTCTTGGCGGCCGTCGAGAGCTGCGCGAGAGCTTTCTCCTGGCTGCCGTAGTGCTCGAAGAGCTTGTCGCGCAGCAGGTTGAAGCGGGTGTTCGCGTCCATCTGGCCCGGCGCGAGATTGGCCTGCTTGAGGGCCGCGGCCTCCAGCGCCGCGGGCGAGCCGGCCTGCTGGAGCTGGGCCTTGCGGAAGTCCTCGACCTCCTTGGTGCTCACGCTCACCCCGGCGGCTTTGGCGGCGCGGTCCAGGACGGCGGCCTGGATCATGCGGTTGAGCTTGCTGCGGTCGAGTCCGGGGGTCGCCTGGACGAGCTCGGCCGCGTCCTCGGAACGGTTCTGCGCGGCCCGGACGTCCTTCACCTGGGCCTGGAGTGCGGAGGTGGTGATCCGTTCGCCGCCGACCACGGCCGCGGTGCCGGGGCGGGTCTCGCCCGAGCAGGCGGACAGCAGGGGGGCCGCCGCGAGCAGGGCGGCGGAGACGGAGAGCGCAGTGCGACGGTGCAAAGGAGCCTCCAGGGCCGGGGAGATTGTGCGTCGGTGCACAAGGGCCGTGCGGTGATCGATGTTATGCAGTCAGGGTGATCGGAGCCACTGGTTCGACCAACGATTCCCGGGCTGTTGGGGTGCGCGTTCACCCTGTGGCCACTTGCCCGCCCTCCGGCGCTGCCAAGGTCGGCCCACCATGTCGACTCCGCAATCCTCGCCCCGGCGCCGGAGCCTGCTCGGCTCGGCGCTCGCCGCCGTGATCACGACGGCGGCCGTGTGCTCCGGGGACGCCGTCGCCCGGGTCTTCCCGTACGGACCGCGCCACCGCAGCATCAACGACCTCGGCAACCAGTTCGTGCCCTTCCACGCCCACCTGTGGGACCTGCTGCACGGGCGGGCGCGGGGCGGGCTGCTCTTCAACTGGCAGTCCGGGTACGGAACGAGCTTCCTGCCCGACCTCGGGACGTACCTGACCAGCCCGTTCGCGGTGCTGGTGGGACTGTTCCCGCGGGCGGACACGGACCTCGCGGTGTACGTCGTCACCGTGCTCAAGACGGCCGCCGCGGCCGCGGCGATGGCCTGGCTGCTGCGCACCCAGCGGCGCGGGCCGTGGTGGGCGGCGGGGCTGCTCGGGGCCTCGTACGCGCTGTGCGGCTGGTCGGTGATCGAGGCCTCGTACAACCCGATGTGGCTGGACGGGCTGATTTCCTTCCCGCTGCTGTGTCTGACGGGCGAATGGGCGCTGCGGCAGCGGCGGTTGGGGCCTGCGGTCGTGATCGTGGCGGTCGGCTGGACGGCGAACTTCTACACCGCCTACATGGCGACGCTCGGCGCCGCGCTGGTGCTGCTCGTACGGGTCGTGCTGACGCGGGAGGGCGCGCGCGAGCGGGTACGGGTGCTGGGCCGGGCGGCCGGGACCACGCTGCTGGGCATCGCCCTGTCGGCGCCGGTCCTCGTCCCCCTCTTCCTGAGCTCGAAGCAGGCGTACCCGGGCTGGTTCAAGCCGTTCCGGCCGGTGCCCTGGTCCGACCTGTTCGCGCGGCTGCTGCCCGCCACGTACTCCTTCTCCTCGCCGGCGCTGTTCGTCGGGACCGGGACGCTGCTGCTGGTGGCGGCCCTGCCGTTCCACCGGGCGGTGCCCGTGCGCACCCGGCTGTGGTGGGCGGGGCTGGTGGTGGCCGTGGTGCTCTCCTTCCAGTGGACGCCGACACACCTGGCCTGGCACGTCTTCGCGACCCCGAACGGCAGCCCGTACCGGCAGACCTTCGTCCTGGCCGGGATCCTCGTGATCGCCGCCTGGACGGGCCTGGCGGCGGGCCTGCCCGGGCCGCGGGCGCTGGCCGGCGGGGCCGGCGTACTGGCGGGCGCCGCCTGGTGGGCGAGCGGCAGCGCCCTGGCCACCGGGTGGGGTTACCTGCTCTTCTGCGGCGGCCTGGCCCTGGCGGGCGCCGCCTGGTGGGCGCTGCGCCACCGCCGGTGGGCCCGGCCCGCGGCGGGGCTGCTGGCCCTGGTCCTGGTGGCCCAGGCCGCGGCGACCACCGCCTACGGCCATCAGGGCAAACTGGCCGGCCTGGACGACTACCCCTCCTGGGGCCCGGCCCACTCCGCGCGCGCCGCGGCCCTGGCGGGCGCCGACGGCTGGCCCGCGTACCGCACCGACCCGAGCCGGCCTGCGCTGTCGGGCAACGACCCGCTGCTGCTGGGCGGGGAGGGCGGCTCGTACTACAGCAGCCACACCCCGGACGTGTTCACCCGCACGATGGTGGCCCTCGGCGCGGGCTGGACCTCGCGCGGCCGCAACGTCCAGAGCCTCGACAACCCCGTGACGGACGCGGTCTTCGCGGTCGGCGCCCGGCTGCGCCCCGACGGCACGATCGCCCGCGCCGAGGTCCCGCCGCTCGTCACCACCCGCCCGCCGGGCCCGGACCCGGCGTACGGCCCCTCCCCGTTCGCGAACCAGGAACTCCTGCTGGGCGCGCAGGTGTACGAGGACCCGGTCTCCCCCGGGGTGTGCCGCGCGGGCACGGAAGCCTACCTGTGGGCCCCGGAGTACAACGCGACGGCCCGCCTCGCGGACGGGCCGGCCTTCCGGCTGAACGCCGTCCCCCCGCGCAACAGGGCGGCCCTCCAGCCCCTGGGCCCCTCCCACGGCCCGGCCTCCGCACTGGTCTTCGACCAGAGCGCGCCGGTCGCGTGGACCCTGTCCTGCCTGGACCGCGGGCGGCTCGCCGCGGCCGTCTCGCGCCTGCGCGCCGCGGCGGCGCCTTCGCTGCGGGTCTTTGACTCGGGCGTACGCGCCACCCTCCCGCCGGGCGCCACGGGCACGGCGGTCCTCTCGGTCCCCGCCATCGCGGGCTGGACCTGCAACGACCGCCCGGCCTCGGCGTACCTGGGCCTGGTCGCCCTCCCGCTGGACGGCCGCACCACGACCCTGGACTGCACCTTCCGCCCGCCGGGCCTCCTGCCGGGCGCGGCGGTGGCGGGGGTGGCCCTCGCGATCCTGCTCGGTCTGCTCGGGCTCGGCCGCGGACGGCGTCAGCGGACCTGACCGAGCCACTGCAGGGTGCGACGGACCTCCGTGGCGAAGGGGTGGGCCGGGCCGTGCAGACGTTCCGCGTCGAAGAGGAGGCGGGCCAGGGTGTCGTGGGCCGCCGGGCGGTCGCCGAGCGAGAGCAGCAGGTGCGCTATGCGGCGGCGGACCTCCAGCGGGAGGCCGGGGTCGGGGTTGGCGTAGTGGTTCTCGAACAGCGGGAGCAGCGCACGGTATTCGGCGAGGGCGGCCGCCGGTTCGCCGAGCTGCTCCAGGCACTGGGCCGCGTCGTAGCGAAAGCGCAGGGACTGCGCGTCGCCGGCCGGGAACTCCTCGGCCAGGCGCCGCAGTTCGGGCAGGGCGCGGCGGTACTGGCCGTCGTCCATCAGGGTGGCCGCGTACTGCTTGCGCAGGGAGCGGACCACCGGGGAGTGCTCGCCGTGCTGCGCGGCCGCCGCCGGGAGGATGCCGCCGAGGATGTCCACGGCCTGGGTGAGCAGGCCCTGGTCCAGGAGCTTCTTCGCCTCCTCCACCGCCGCGGGGACGTCCGGCCTCGCCGGCGGGGCGGTCGGCTGCGGAGGGATGGTCTGCGCCCGGTCGGGCCAGGGGGCCTGCGGGCGCAGGAAGGGGCGGGTCGGGTCGAGCGGGCCCGCCGGGTTGCCCTGCTTGGGCAGCAGCGGGACGAGGGCCTCGTACACCTCCTGCGCGGAGGCGGGGCGGTCCTGCGGGTCCTTCGCCAGGAGGTGCAGGAGTACGGCCTCCAGCTGGTGCGGGATCTCCGGACGCAGCCGGCGCACCGGCACCGGGGGCTCGTACAGGTGGCGGTGGAGCACGCCGAGCGCCGTGGAGCCGGCGAAGGGGACGTTGCCGCTGAGGAGTTCGTACAGCAGCACGCCGAGGGCGTACAGGTCGGTGTACGGGCCGACCGCGCCGCCCATGGCCTGCTCGGGCGCCATGTAGGCCGGGCTGCCGATCGGTGAACCGGTGCTGGTGAGGCGGGTGGTGTCGGTCTCCATCACCGAGGCGACACCGAGGTCCAGGACGCTGAGCGTCCCGTCCGGGCGGACCATCACATTGCGCGGCTTCAGGTCCCGGTGGACGATCGGCACCGCGTGCACGGCCGAGAGCACCGAGCACAGCTGCGCGACCACCGAGACCGCCCACGGCCACGGGTACGGGTCGTACCGCGCGAGGTGGTCGGCGAGGTCGGTGCCCTCGACGTACTGCATGACGAGGTACAGTTCGTCACCGTCGTTGCCCGCGTCGTGCACGGTGACCAGCCCGGGGTGGTCCACCTGCGCCGTGACCCGGCACTCGCGCACGAAACGGCGGCGCAGTTCCTCGGCCACGCTGCCGGGTCCCGCGACCCGGTCCGGGCGCAGCAGCTTGACGGCGACCCGGCGGTCGAGGCGGCGGTCGTACGCCGTCCAGACCTGGCCCATGCCGCCCTGGCCCAGGATGGTGGCGAGTTGGTAGCGGTCGCCGATGAGGCGGTCGGTCACTGGTTCGGGCCCTCGTTGCGGGGCGGGGTCTGGCGGCGCAGGAGTTCGCTCAGCTCGTCGAGCTCGGCGCGGACCTGCCCGATGCGCGGCGGCGCCACCGGGCCGGGGACCGGCGGCAGGGGCTGCGGCTGTTGAGGCAGCGGCCCGCGCGGCTGGTCCGGGGCCGCGGGCGGGTACCCGTACGACGGCCGGGTCTGCTGCGTCGAGCCCGCCGCCCCCAGGGTCTGCCGCGTCGGCGGGGCGTACGGCGCGGGCGGCGCCGGGTACCAGGGCGCGGCCTGGGCCTTGACCTGCTCGTAGTGCCGGATGTCGCAGACGAGGAAGTACACGCAGACCGCGAGCCCGGTGCCGATCGTGCCGAACGCGCCGACGTTGCCCTGCCAGCCGCTGGTGTCGGGCGTCGGGTCGGCGCCGATCAGGGCCACCCAGGCGACCTCGGCCGCGGCCGAGGCGGCGAGCAGCCACCAGTCGCGGGACTTGCGGGTGACGAGCGCGAGTCGGAGCATCGAGCCCCACACCAGGAAACCGCAGCTCAGGATGGGCAGCAGCGTGAACAGCACGCGCAGCGCCACCACACCCCCGGTACTGGGCTGGTGACCATGCTGCGGCGGGATGCCGGGGCCGTGCATCGCTGCTCCTGACGGGCCGTTCGGGCGGGGTTCGGGCGGGGGACGGACGAAGTTCCGGGTCTGAGCGTATACAGCGTTTCCAGCCGGGAGTGAGGGGATGCGCCCAACCGTTGCACGGTCGCCGCATGCGGCTGACCTGGGGATCCCGCCCCCCGTCAAGTGGATCACCCGAAGCGGGCGTACCGTCGCAAAGTACGCCGACAAGACAGCGCATGGGCATGGTCCCCCGCCGCGGCCTTCGCCGTGCCGCGGCCGGTACGGCGAAGGCGGGCCCCGGCGCCGCTACGACCCGAGGATGGTGGCGAGGAACTCCCCCGTCCAGGCCAGCAGTTCCCGTCCGACCAGCGGCTTCCCGCCCACCCGGGCGGTCTTCGGGCGCGGGATCAGCACCTGCGAGGTGGCGGCCTTGAGCACCGACCCCGGGTAGAGCCGCCCCAGGCGCAGCTCCTGCGATTCGCGCAACTCCACCGGCCCGAAGCGGATGTTGGCGCCCTGCAGGGTGATGTCACCGACCCCGCAGGCGCGGGCGAGCATCCGCAGTCCGGCCACCAGCAGCAGGTTCTCCACCGGCTCCGGCAGCTTGCCGTAGCGGTCGGTGAGCTCCTCCCGTACGGCCTTGACGTCGGCCTCGGAGTTGGCGGAGGCGATCGACCGGTACGCCTGCAGGCGCAGCCGCTCGCCCGGCGCGTAGTCGTGCGGGACGTGCGCGTCGACCGGCAGCTCGATCTTGACCTCCAGCGCCGGCTCCTCCTCCACCCCGCCTTCGACGGCCGCCCGGTAGTCGGCCACGGCCTCGCCGACCATGCGGATGTACAGGTCGAAGCCGACGCCGGCGATGTGCCCGGACTGCTCGCCGCCGAGCAGGTTGCCCGCGCCGCGGATCTCCAGGTCCTTCATGGCCACGTACATGCCGGCGCCCATCTCGGTGTGCTGGGCGATCGTCGCGAGCCGCTCGTGCGCGGTCTCGGTCAGCGGCTTCTCCGGCGGGTAGAGGAAGTACGCGTACCCGCGCTCGCGGCCGCGGCCCACGCGGCCGCGCAGCTGGTGCAGCTGCGAGAGGCCGAAGTTGTCGCCGCGCTCGACGATGAGGGTGTTGGCGTTGGAGATGTCGATGCCGGACTCGACGATCGTCGTCGAGACGAGGACGTCGAACTTCTTCTCCCAGAAGTCCACGACGACCTGCTCCAGGGCCTGCTCCGACATCTGGCCGTGCGCGGTCGCGATCCGCGCCTCGGGCACGATCTCGCGCAGCTTGGCGGCCGCCCGGTCGATGGACTCGACCCGGTTGTGAATGTAGAAGCACTGCCCCTCGCGCAGCAGTTCGCGCCGGATGGCCGCGCCGATCTGCTTCTCCTCGTAGGGGCCGACGAAGGTGAGGACCGGGTGGCGCTCCTCGGGCGGGGTGGTGATCGTCGACATCTCGCGGATGCCGGTCACCGCCATCTCCAGGGTGCGCGGGATCGGCGTCGCGGACATCGTCAGCACGTCGACGTTGGCGCGCAGCTTCTTCAGCTGCTCCTTGTGCTCGACGCCGAACCGCTGCTCCTCGTCGACGATGACCAGGCCCAGGTCCTTGAACTTCGTCTCCTGCGAGAAGAGGCGGTGGGTGCCGATGACGATGTCGACGGAGCCCTCGCGCAGGCCCTCCAGGGTGGCCTTGGACTCGGATTCGCTCTGGAAGCGGGACAGGGCCTTGGTGACGACGGGGAACTGCGCGTACCGCTCGGAGAAGGTGCCGTAGTGCTGCTGCACGAGCAGGGTGGTCGGCACCAGGACGGCGACCTGCTTGCCGTCCTGGACCGCCTTGAAGGCGGCGCGCACCGCGATCTCGGTCTTGCCGTAGCCGACGTCACCGCAGATCAGCCGGTCCATGGGGACCGACTTCTCCATGTCCTCCTTGACCTCGGCGATGGTGGTGAGCTGGTCGGGCGTCTCCACGTACGGGAAGGCGTCCTCCAGCTCGCGCTGCCAGGGGGTGTCGGGGCCGAAGGTGTGGCCGGGGGCCGCCATGCGCGCGCTGTAGAGCCTGATCAGGTCGGCGGCGATCTCCTTGACGGCCTTCTTCGCGCGCGCCTTGGTCTTGGTCCAGTCGGCGCCGCCGAGCCGGTGCAGGGTGGGGGCCTCGCCGCCGACGTACTTGGTGACCTGCTCCAGCTGGTCGGTGGGGATGTAGAGCCGGTCGCCGGGCTGGCCGCGCTTGGCGGGGGCGTACTCGACGAGCAGGTACTCGCGGGTGGCGCCCTGGACGGTGCGCTGGACCATCTCGATGTAGCGGCCGACGCCGTGCTGCTCGTGGACGATGTAGTCGCCGACCTCCAGGGTGAGGGGGTCGATGGTCTTGCGGCGCCGGGTCGGCATCCGGCCGAGGTCCTTGGTTGCGGTGCGCTGGCCGGTCAGGTCCGTCTCGGTGAGGACGGCGATCTTGAGGGCCGGGTCGACGAAGCCGGTTTCGAGGGAGCCGCAGGCGACGTGGACGAGGCTGGGCTCCAGGGTGCGCAGGTCGGCTTCCAGCCGGGCCGCGATGCCCTCGCCGCCGAGGACCTCGACGGTACGGGCGGCCGGCCCGTGCCCCTCGGTGAGGTACACGGTGTGCCAGCCGTCGGCGATCCAGGCCTTGGTGTCGGCCAGGGCGCGGGCGGTGTCGCCGCGGTAGGCCTCGGGGGCGTGCATGCCGAGCGCGAGGGTGTCACCGCCGGCTTCCACGTCGGCCGCGAAGGGGGAGACCGACCACCACATCATGCCGAGCTCGCGGGCGTGCTCGCGGACGTCGGCGATGCCCCGCAGGGAGGCGGCGCCGACGTCGATGGGAGCCTCGCCGCCGCCCGCGGTGGCCGCCCAGGAGGCCATGAGGAACTCCTGCGAGGTGGCCACGAGGTCAGCGGCCCGGGTGCGTACCCGCTCGGGGTCGCAGACCACGGCCATGGACCCGGCGGGCAGCACGTCGATCAGCAGTTCCATGTCGTCGACCAGGACCGGGGCGAGGGACTCCATGCCCTCGACGGCGATCCCCTCGGCGATCTTGTTCAGGAGTTCACCCAGCTCGGGGTGGGCCGCGGCGAGGGCCGCGGCCCGCTCCCGCACCTCGTCGGTGAGCAGCAGCTCACGGCAGGGCGGCGCCCACAGGCCGTGCTCGGCGATCTCCAGGGACCGCTGGTCGGCGACCTTGAAGTAACGGATCTCCTCGACCTCGTCGCCCCAGAACTCGATGCGCAGCGGGTGTTCCTCGGTGGGCGGGAACACGTCGAGGATGCCGCCGCGGACGGCGAACTCGCCGCGCTTCTCGACGAGTTCGACGCGCGCGTACGCGGCCGCGGCGAGCGCCGCGACGATCTCCCCGAGGTCGACGCTCTGCCCCTGGCGAAGGCTCACGGGCACGAGGTCGCCGAGCCCCTTGACCTGCGGCTGGAGCACGGACCGGATCGGGGCGACGACCACGCTGACGGGCCCGGCGGCCGGGTCGTCCTTGCTCGGGTGCGCGAGCCGGCGCAGTACGGCGATCCGCCGGCCGACGGTGTCGCTGCGCGGGCTCAGCCGCTCGTGCGGCAGCGTCTCCCAGGACGGGTAGTCCACCACCTCGTCGGCGGGCAGCAGCGAGCGCAGCGCGGCGGCCAGGTCCTCGGCCTCACGCCCGGTGGCGGTGACCGCGAGCACGGTCCGCTCGGTACGGGCGGCCAGCGCGGCGATGGCGAAGGGCCGCGCGGCGGCCGGGCCGACGAGGTCCACGTACATGCGGTTGCCGTCCCCGGCCGCGGTGACCGCCTCGGCGAGTGCGGGGTCCCTGGTGACGGCGTCGAGCAGTCCGTGCAGGCTCATGAATGCGGCATTCCATCCGGTGAGGGGGCAACGCGAAGGGCCCGACACGTCGCACGGGCCAGGGGTTCCCAGCCTACGCCCGCACGGTGGTGGCGCGCCGGACATGACTCCGGCCCCGGTCGGCCCGTGTGGGCCGGCCGGGGCCGGTGACTCCCCCGTGACGATCGCCGGGCTAGTCGCTGGCGATCGCGTTCAGTACGTTCATCCGCCCCGCCCGGAAGGCCGGGAACAGTGCGGCGAACAGGCCCACCACGGCCGACGCGGCGAAGACGCCGATGATCGTCGGCCACGGGATCTCCAGGACCTTCAGCCCTTGGAGCGCGAGGAGCTGCTGGGCGGTGGCCCCCCAGCCCATGCCGAGCCCGAGGCCCAGCAGGGCGCCGAAGAGCGAGATGACGACCGACTCCAGGCGGATCATGCGACGCAGCTGCCGGCGGGAGAGGCCGATGGCGCGCATCAGGCCGATCTCGCGGGTCCGCTCGACCACCGAGAGGGCCAGGGTGTTCACGACGCCCAGGACCGCGACGATGATCGCGAGGAAGAGGAGCCCGTAGACCATGTTCAGCAGCTGGCCGACCTGGTCCTTCAGCGCCTTCTTGTAGTCGGTCTGGTTGAGCACCTTGTACTGCGGGTACTCCGCCAGCCCCGCCTTGACCGCGGTGTACGCGGTGTCCTCCTGGCCGTCCTTGGCGGTGGCCAGCAGCATGAAGGGCCGCGGCAGCTTGTCGGCCGGCAGGTTCGCCTCGGCGACCGCGGTGCTCGTGTACTTCATGCCCTTGTCGAGGTTGCCCTCGTCGCTGGTGATCGCCGCGACCTTGAGCTTGGCGGTCTTGCCGCCGGTGAAGGCCACCGTCAGCTCGTCACCGAGCTTGACGTTGTGCTTGGTGGCGTAGAGCGAGCCGACCGACATCGAGTTCGCCCCGTACGCCGCCGCGTGCTCGCCGGCGACCATCTTGCGGCGGATGTCCTTGGCGTAGGTGGGGTCCTGGGCGCCGAGACCGTCCTCCTCGGTGGTCCCGTCGGGGGCCGTGATCTTGGTCTGCAGCTCCCGGTACGCGGTGACGTGGTCCAGGTCCTTGGTGGCCCGCAGCTTCTGCTCGGCCTGCGGCATGACCGGCTGCCCGGTCTGGGACTGGATGATGTAGTCCGCGCCGACCGACTTGTCGAGCTCGTCGGTGGCGGAGGCCACCATCGAGGAGCCGACCACCGACAGGCAGGCGACCAGCGCCAGACCGATCATCAGCGCGGCGGCGGTGGCACCGGTGCGGCGCGGGTTGCGCAGCGCGTTGCGCTCGGCGAGCCGGCCGACGGAACCGAAGGGCCGCAGGACCGCGCCGGAGAGCACCCGCACCACGACACCGGCGAGCAGCGGGCCGATCACGATGAAGCCGATGAGGGTGAGCACCACGCCCAGGCCCAGCCACAGGGATCCGGGGGCGGCCTTGTCGGCGGCGGCGGAGAGGAACAGGGCCGCACCGCCGATGCCGGTGAGGACCAGGCCGAAGGCGGCGCGCACCCGGCCGGCCTTCTTGTCGCCGGGCGTGCCCGACTCGCGCAGGGCCGCCATCGGGGAGACCTTGCCGGCCCGGCGGGCCGGGATGAAGGCGGAGACGATGGTGACGACGACACCGAGGAAGATGCCGAGGGCCGGGGTGGTCCAGGCGATGGTCAGGTCACTGGTGGACAGGTGCATGCCCATCTGGCCCATGATCTTCATGAGCCCGACGGCCAGGCCCACGCCCGCGCCGACGCCGAGGACCGAGCCGACGACGCCGAGGAGGAAGGCCTCGACCACGACGGACTTGAGCACCTGGCCGCTGTCGGCGCCGATGGCGCGCATCAGGCCGATCTCGCGGGTCCGCTGGGCGACCAGCATCGAGAAGGTGTTGAAGATCAGGAAGATGCCGACGAGGAAGGCGATCCCGGCGAAGCCGAGCATCACGTACTTCATGACGTCGAGGAAGGAGCCGACGTCCTTGCGGCCCTGGTCCGCGGATTCCTTCGCGGTCTGGAGCTTGTAGGTGCCCGCGCCGACGGCGGTGGCGATGTTCGACTTGAGCTGCTCGTCGCTCACCCCGTCCTTGGCGGTGACGTTGATGTTGGTGAACAGGCCGGGCGCGCCGAGCAGTTCCTGCTGGGCGGTGGCCGTGTCGAAGTAGACGACGGTGGCGCCCGGGTTGGTCACCTTGTAGGTGGCGATGCCGGAGATCTTCGCGCGGAAGTCGCCGGTGATGGCGATGGTGCGCAGCTCGTCACCGAGCTTCAGCTTGTGCTTCTTCGCCGTGTCGGCGTCGACGAGCACCTCGGTGGGGCCGCGCGGCTCGTGGCCGGAGCTGACCTCCATCGACTTGAGCTCGTTGTCGTTCCAGCTGGCGGCGATCGTCGGGGCGCCGGAGGTGGGTCCGACGTTCTTGTTCTCGGCGTTGACGACCGTGACGGACAGCGAGACGACGCTGCCCTGGGCGGACTGCACGCCCGGCGCCGCGGCGACCTTCTGGACGGCGTCGCCGGGGATGGTGGCCGGCCGGCCGCTGCGCGGGTTCTCCGCGTCGCCGTCGCCGCCGCCCTCGACGGGCTTGGCGGAGACGGTGACGTCGGCGCCGGTGGTCGCGAAGAGCTTCTCGAAGGTGGTGTTCATCGTGTCGGTGAACACCAGCGTCCCGCACACGAACGCGACGGAGAGCAGGACGGCGACCGCGGAGAGCGCCATCCGGCCCTTGTGCGCGACGAAGTTGCGCCGCGAGGTCTTCAGGACGGTGTTGCTCATGACGTCCGCCCGCGCGCGTCGAAGTCCTTCATCCGGTCCAGGACCTGGTCCGCGGTGGGCCCGTACATCTCGTCCACGATCCGGCCGTCGGCGAGGAAGATGACGCGGTCCGCGTAGGAGGCGGCGACCGGGTCGTGGGTGACCATGACGATGGTCTGGCCGAGCTCGTCCACCGAGCGGCGCAGGAAGCCGAGGATCTCGGCGCCGGCCCGGGAGTCGAGGTTTCCGGTCGGCTCGTCGCCGAAGATGATCTGCGGGCGGGCGGCGAGGGCGCGGGCCACGGCCACGCGCTGCTGCTGACCGCCGGAGAGCTCGGTCGGGCGGTGCTTGAGGCGGCCCGCGAGGCCGACCGTCTCCACGACCCGGTTCAGCCACTCCGCGTCGGGCTTGCGGCCGGCTATGTCCATGGGGAGCGTGATGTTCTCCAGGGCGTTGAGCGTCGGCAGCAGGTTGTACGCCTGGAAGATGAAGCCGATCCGGTCGCGGCGCAGCTGCGTGAGCTTCTTGTCCTTGAGGCCGGTGATCTCGGTGTCGTCCAGGTGGATCTGACCGCTGGTCACCGTGTCCAGGCCGGCGAGGCAGTGCATCAACGTGGACTTGCCGGAGCCGGACGGGCCCATGATCGCGGTGAACTGCCCGCGCTTGATGTCCACGTCCACCGAATCGAGGGCGACGACGCGCGTCTCCCCGGAGCCGTAGGCCTTGACGACCTGGCGTGCCCGGGCCGCGACGGCTTCATGCCCTCCAGTGCCCCCGTGCCTGGTTTCGGTCATAGCCGTTGTCACGGTGTTTCCCCTCGTTCGATGCGTTCGGTTGAAGACTGCCGGTCAGCCGGCTCCGGCACGCTGGTGCCCGTCGCCGTATCCGCCCGGGGGTTATCCCCACCCCCCGGTGCCTGTCCGTAGGAACCAGTTAAGGACAGGAAGGGACCTTCTACCTCCTACGCCGGGACGAAAGACCCCTGGCTCTTTGTGAGGAGCTACCCCTAGGGGTTCTCCACCCTTCGGTGGACTCGCACTCGGGGATCGAAGGTCGGGTGAGATGGTGAACGCGGCACGGGAGGGGTGGTCATGGACCCAGTGGAGTCAGGGGCGGGCAAGGACGCCGACGGAGGCATACCGGGCAGGCGCGTTCGCGCCAATTCCGCGGGCGGGCGGGATGCGGGGGGCTCGCGGGAGACGGGGGACTCGCGGGAGACGGGTGGCTCCCAGGAGAAGGGGGGCTCCCGGGAGAAGGGGGGCTCCCGGGAGCGGGAGAACGCGCGGGATACGGGTGGCTCCCGGGCCACTGGTGACCCCAGGAACACGAGCGGCGGCGGGACGCCCGGTGCGGGCGGCGGGGTGCCGCCGCCGGGGAGGCGGCCGCGGCCGGCCGTCGTCGCCTCGCTGATGCTGACCATGGGCCTCGTCGC
Source organism: Streptomyces sp. NPDC060028 (assembly GCF_042736725.1). NCBI lineage: Bacteria > Bacillati > Actinomycetota > Actinomycetes > Kitasatosporales > Streptomycetaceae > Streptomyces > Streptomyces sp. NPDC060028. The sequence goes on from NZ_JBHWVJ010000004.1 coordinate 101,260, forward strand.
CCTCGACGGGGCCATCGTCTCCACCGCGGTTCCGCAGATCGTCGGCGACCTCGGTGGCTTCGCCGTCTTCTCCTGGATCTTCTCCGGCTACATGCTGGCGAGCACCGTCACCCTGCCCGTCTACGGGAAGCTGTCCGACACCCTGGGCCGCAAGCCCGTACTGCTCCTCGGCATCAGCCTGTTCCTGCTCGGCTCCCTGCTGTGCGCGGCCGCCTGGAACATGGCCGCCCTCGTCGCCTTCCGGATCCTCCAGGGTCTGGGCGGAGGCGCCCTGCAGGGCACGGTCCAGACGCTGGCCGCCGACCTGTACCCGCTGAAGGAGCGACCGAGGATCCAGGCGCGGATGTCCGTGGTGTGGGCCGGCTCGGCACTGGCCGGGCCGGCGCTGGGCGGACTGATGGCCTCGTACGTGAACTGGCGCTGGATCTTCCTCGTCAACCTGCCGCTGGCCCTCGCGGCCCTGTGGGTCATCGCCCGCCATCTGGTCGAGCCGGTACGGGCCCGGGCGCGCCGGGGGCGGATCGACTGGGCCGGGGCGGCCGGCATCTTCGCCTGCGGCGGGCTGCTGCTCTTCGCGCTCGTGCAGGGCGGGGTGGCCTGGCCCTGGCTGTCGGCGCCCTCGGTCACGCTGTTGGGCGCGAGCGCCGTGCTGGGCGTACTGGTCGCCTGGGTGGAACGCCGGGCCGCAGAACCGATTCTGCCCGGCTGGGTGTGGCGCCGGCGCCCCATCGCCGCCGTCAACCTCGCCATGGGTGCGCTCGGCCTGCTGATGGTGGCCCCGATGGTGTTCATGCCGACGTACGCCCAGTCGGTACTGCGGCTCAGCGCGGTCGAGGCCGGGCTGATCACCTCCGCGATGACCCTGAGCTGGCCGATCAGCGCGATGTTCGTGCAGCACGTCTACCGCCGCGTGGGCTTTCGCAACAGCGCCGTCATCGGGGTCGGGCTGGCCGCGCTGATCCTGTGCGCCTTCACCCTGCTCCCGTACCCGGCCGCGCCGTGGCAGCCCGCGCTGATCATGCTGCTGCTGGGCGCGGCCCTCGGCCTCTTCCAGCTCCCGCTGATCATGGCGGTCCAGTCCACGGTCGGCTGGGCGGAGCGGGGCACCACGACCGCCTCGGTGCTGTTCTGCCGCCAGGTGGGCATGAGCGTCGGGGCCGCGCTGATGGGGGCCGTCGCCAACGCGACCCTGGCGGCCCGGCTGGCGGACGCCCCGATGCCGGGGCTGCCGCGGCACGTGAACGACGTGCCCGAGGCGCTGGACCGGCCGGCGCTGCTCGCGCCCGAGGCCGCCGACTACCTGCGGCGGGCCGTGGCCGCGGCCGTGAACCACATCTTCGTGGGCGCGACGGCGGCCGCGGTGGCGGCGGTGGCGGTGCTGCTGCTGTTGGCGCCGCGGCGGTTCCCGGTGCTGCCGCCGGAGGACTGAGTGGGAGCCGGAGCCGGGGCGGCGGATGGCCGGGCGGCGGGCAGTGGGCGGCCGGGTGGCCGGGCGGCGGGTTGTCATGCTCGCACCGAGCGGGTAAGTCTCTGCGGAGCGCACTCTCCGGGGGGAACACATGACTTCAGCACTCTGCGCACTGGCGTTACTGGCCGCCCTGGCCGGCCCGCTCGGGTGGCGGCTCCACCGCCACCCCGGCTTCATCACCGGCCGCGACGGCCGGCTCTCCACCTCGACCACCCTGGCCCTGGCGTGGACGGTGATCCTGCTCTGGCTGCTGCTCACGATCCTGGGCTACGGGCTCACCGCGGGCGGCGGCGTCGACTGGTTCCGTGCCGAGGACAGCCACGGCCCGCTGTCCTCCCTCACGGACGTCTACCTGCCGCTGCTCGGGGGCCCTTACGTGGCCCTGATCGGCGCGAAGACGGTCGTCGGCATGCGGGTGCAGAACGGCAGCATGGCCAAACCGGCCCCGCGCCCGACGCGGTCGGGACGGCGGCCGCTGCGGGAGCTGATCGCGAACGACGGCGGGCGCACGGACCTGGTGGACCTCCAGTACGTGGCCCTGAGCGCGGTCACGATGCTGTACGTGGTGGCGTTCTTCCTGGCGGACGTGGGGGGCGGGCTGCCGAGGCTGCCCGCCGAGATCTGGGCGCTGACGGGGGCGCCGGCGGGGGCGTACCTGCTGAACAAGATGGCCACCCGGGCGAATCCGGTGATCACGCACGCCACGGTGGCGGGCGGGGTCCTGACCGTCGAGGGCGGTGGCTTCGGCGAGGATGCGCGGGTCGAGGCCGACGCGGCGCCGCTGCCGACTGCGTTCCACGCCGCCACGGGCACCCTGACGGCCCCGCTCCCCACCCCCGCCCCACCCGCGACCATCACGGTCACCACGCGCGGCCTCCGCAGCGACCCCTACCCGCCCGGGGGCACCCCGGCCCCGCCTCCGGGCCCGGTCCCGGCGCAGCAGCGGGCGGCCGACTGAGCACCTCGCGGCGGGGGCGCGGAGCCGGCACCCCGGACGCGGCCCAAAGACCTGGGGCTCGCCCCGGACCCCGCGCCTCGAACGCCGGCGAGCTGGATCTCGGCTGATGCCGCCTGTTCGCCGCCGCGCCGCGCCGCACGCACAACGGGCCCCCGGTCAGGCCGGGGTGGGGCGGTGGCGGGCGTAGTAGCGGGCGACCCTGGCCCGGTTGCCGCAGAGCGACGCCACGCACCACCGCCGCCGCGGATTCGCCGGGAGGAACAGCAGCACGCACCCCGGCCCCTCGCACCGCCGGACCTCCCCCGCCCGCGGCCCCGTCACCAGCTCCGCCACCGCCTCGGCGAGCTCCGCCGCGAGCCGCCGCGCCGCCGGCCCGGCCCGTCGCGGGGCCGCCGTCAGGCCACCGCCGGTCCAGGCCAGCTCGGGGTGCGCCGGCGCCCCCCGCATCGCCTCGTTCAGCACCCGCAGCGCACCCCCCGGCGGCCGCTCGCCGCACCGCGCCGCTTCGACCGCCGCCCGCGCCGCCTCCCGTACGGCCTGCACGGCGGCCACCTCGGCCGCACCCACCTCCGCGACCGGGCTCAGCCGCCCGGCCTGCCCGGCCAGCCACGCGCGGAGCCCCGCCGGGTCGGCGATGAGGTCCCCGTCCGCGGGCCGGGTGTTGAGCAGGTCCAGAGCGAGGGGCTCACCGGTGAGAGGGAAGTCGGTCGAAGTCGTCGTCACGGTCACATCGCTAATGCTACACACACCCCTTGACCCGTTAGGGATCTTCGGCAAAGCTAATGGGACCGAAGCCACTGGAGGCATGTGATGACCACCGCACTGACCCACCACCGCACCGTGGACGTGGCCGGCGTCCGCGTCGCCTACCGCGAGAGCGGCCCGGCCGACGCCCCCGTCCTGCTCCTCCTCCACGGCTTCCCGACGTCCTCGCACCAGTTCGCCCGCCTGATGGACGCCCTCGGCCACACCCCGTACCGGCTGATCGCCCCCGACTACCCCGGCTTCGGCCGGACCCGGGCCCCGGAAGGGTTCACGTACACCTTCGACCGGCTCGCGGACATCGTGGAGGGGTTCACGGACGCCCTCGGGCTGGACCGCTACGCGCTGTACGTCTTCGACTTCGGCGCCCCCGTCGGCCTGCGCCTCGCCGAGCGCCGCCCCGAGCGGGTGACGGGCCTGATCGTGCAGAACGGCAACGCGTACGAGGAGGGACTGTCCGACGCCGCCCGCGAGTTCGCCGGGCTGCGCCGCGAGGTGCCGGGCGACGAGGAACGGATCCGCGGCCTCTTCACCGAGGCGGGCACCCGCTTCCAGTACGAGACCGGCGTCGCCGACACCGGTCTCCTCTCCCCCGACGCCTGGACGCTCGACGTGCACTACCTCGGCCTGCCGGGCCGCGCCGACGCCCAGGCGGACCTGGCCTTCGACTACGCCTCCAACTTCGCCCGCTACCCGGCCTGGCAGGCCTGGCTGCGCTCCGCGCGGGTGCCGGTCCTGGTCGTCTGGGGCGCGGGTGACCCCTTCTTCACGCCGGCGGGCGCGAAGGCGTACCGGCGCGACGCCCCCGACGCCGAGGTCCACGTCTTCGAGGGCGCGGGCCATTTCGCCCTGGAGACCCACCTCCCCGAGATCGCTCCGCTGATCGAGAGCTTCCTCACGAAGCTGCCCTGACGGCGCCTTCCGTCGGGGACCATGCGGCCATGACGCTCGTGGACACCCTCGCCCGCATCGACTCGGACCTCGCCGCCGGCCGGGTCCCCCTGGCGCGGCAGCGCCTGCGCGGCCTGGTGTCCTCCTTCCCCTGGGACCTGGCGCTGCGGCGCCGCCTGGCCGAGGTCTACCGGCTGTACGGGGAAGCGGCGGAGGCCGGGCGCTGGATGTACCTCGAAGCGGACCGGGACCCCGTGGAGAGCGCCGCGTTCGAGGCGCGGTACCGCCTGCCGCTGCGGCGGATGCGGGCACTGGCCTGGCACGCGCCGGAATCCCTCGCCGGCACCGCGTTCGCGGCCGAGCAGCTGGCGGCCCTGCGCGCGGCCGGCTCGCACCACGTCGGGCGCCCCGTCGAATGGACCGCGATCCCCGCCGACGACGACGGCGACGAAGGCGTCGGCCCGCTGCGCGAAGGCAGCCCGTTCCCCGACCGCCTGATCGGCGCGGGCTACGTCCTGCTGGCGCTGGTGTTCATCGCCGTCTGGTCGGTCGGCTTCGTCACCTCCGCCCACTGGCTCTGGCGGTAGGGGTCCGGGGAGGGGGACGGGCGGACCTCAGTCCGCCAGGCCCGGCGCCGCCGACCCGGCGCGACCCGTCAGGGCCGCCAGGCTGGAGCGGACGTGGTTCATGTGGGCCCGCATCTCCTCCTGGGACTCCGCGTGCTCCCGCAGGACCCGCTCCGTCTCGCGCGCGACCCGCTCCTCCCGGACCCGCGCCGCCGCGATCAGTTCGGCGGCGCGCGCCTCCGCGTCCTCCTGGCCGTGCCGCGCCGCCTCCTCGGCCTGCGCGAAGCCCCGCCGGGCCTCCTCCAGCCGGGACTCGGCGTACCGCTCCAGCTCCAGGTGGCGCGCCTCCAGTTCCGCCCCCCGCACCTCCAGCTCCCGCTCCGCCGCCTCCCACCGCTCCGCGTGCTCCTGCTCGCGCTCCGCCAGCAGCGCGTCCGACCGGCGGCGCATCTCCACCAGCGCCGCCTGCGCCTCGCCCCGCCAGGTCTTCGCGCCCTCGCGGGCCTCCGCGCGCTCCTCGTCCGCCTCCCGCTGCGCCCGCAGCAGCCCCTGCCGGGCCCGGACCTCGGTCTGCTCGCGCACCGCCTCCGCGTCGTGGCGGGCCAGTTCCGCCACCCGGTCGGCGTGCGCCTCGGCCGCGCCCAGCGTCGTCGACGCGTCCGCCCGCGCGTCCGCCCGTACGGTGTCCGCCTCTTCCTCCACCAGCAGCAGGATCCGCCGGGCGCGCTCGCTGAGTTCGTCGTACGTCTGCGGGGCCAGCGAGGACACCGCCTCGCGCAGCCGCTCCGCCTCCGCCTCCATCCGCTTCGCCAGTACGGTCAGGCGTGCCACCCGCTCCCAGGCCTCGTCCCGGCTGCCGGAGAGCCGGGCGAGGTACCGGTCCACCTCTTCCGGGCGGTATCCGCGGACGCGTACGGTCGCGAAGCCCGGACCCTGAGGTGACATGGGTGCACTCATCCTGGAAGCGCCTCTCTCGCGGGGATTCCCGTCAAGGATGCGTCATTTGCGCGCAGAAGCCGGAATGGCCGGGCCGGGACCCTGTACGAGGGTCCCGGCCCGGCCATCGAGCCGATCATCCGTTCAGCCGGTGATCAGAGCAGTCCGTCCCACATCTGCTCCAGCAGCACCGACCACCAGTTCTCCGCAGAGGCCAGCGCCGCACTGTCCAGCCCCGCCAGATTCGTCTGGAAATCGACGGTCCAGCGGCCCGCCTGCTCCGGCGTCAGGTGCTGGCGCAGCCGCCACATGTGACCCAGCATCGCCAGGCACCGTACGAACTGCGGCAGGCTGGAGTTCACGAACTGCGGCGGCACGGGCGCCCCGCCCGGACCGCCCTCCACCGGCACCGCGACGATGTGCGCGGTGCCGTACTGCACGCACAGCGCCCTGCCGAAGTCGCTGCCCACCACCAGATAGGAACCGGCGTCCGACGAAGGCTGCACCTGCCGCTGCGCCGCCAGTTCGGCCAGGGTCGGAAGCGGCGCACCCGGCACCGCCTGCGCCCAGAAGAACGGCCCGAAATCGACGGGCAGACCCGACCACATCAGCGTCTGCGCCACGATCTCCGGCACGCCCTGGCGGGACACCGCCCGCGGCTCGAAGCGGAACACGCCCTGCGGGCCGAACGCCCCCGCCAGTTCCTGCGCGATGGCCTCCAGCGGGATCGCCGGCTGGAGCGGGACCTGCGCCAGCGGCGCCCGTACCGGCGCGGGGCGCGCCGGGCCGTCCGCGACCTGGTGCAGCTCGCCCTGGTGGGTCAGCAGGTGCCGCATGCCCTGCTGGCGGCCCGCGTGGTCCGTCCCGTACGGGGCCACGCTCGTGATCCGGACCTGGGGCCAGGTCTCCCGGATCATGCGGGCGCAGTAACCGCCGGGCAGCTCGCAGGACTCCAGTTCCGTGTGCAGCTCCAGCACCTGCTGCGGCGGCACGTTCATCGCGCGCAGCTCGTGCAGGATCTGCCACTCCGGGTGCGGGGTGCCGGGCGCCGAGCGGCGGATGAGCTGCTGCTCGGAGCCGTCCGGGGCGCGGTAGCGGAGCACGGCCTGGTAGCCGGGGCCGACGGTGGGCACCCCGGGGGCCGGGGGCGCCTGCGGCCCCGGGTGCGGCTGGGGCTGCTGCGGCGCGGGGCCGGGCGGACCGGGCGGACCGGGCGGCTGCGGTACGCCGGGACCCGCCAGCATCGTGGCGGCATGGTGCGCACCACCGCCGGGAGCCCCGGGAACCCCGGGCGGACCGGGAGGCGTCGGAGCCCCGGGCGGGCCCGGAGGCACGGGCGGCTGCATGACGGCCGGACCGGCGAGCATCGTCGCGGCATGGTCGAGCCCACCACCGGGCGCACCCGGAACCCCGGGCGGGCCCGGCGGGGTCGGCGGCTGGGCGGCCGGGCCCGGGCGGTTGACCCGGGCCTTGCTCGTCGGGGCATCGGCGATGTCACTGCTCAGGGCCGGCGCGACAGCGGTCTTCGGCAGCTGGCTGCCGCCCGCCATCAGGGTCGTCTTCGCCTCGGGGGCCACCCCGGGGCGCGGCGCGTCCTCCAGGTCCGAACCGGACAGCGGCGGCGCGAACACCGTCGCCGGCAGCGGTACGGACACGTCGTCCGAGCCGGAGTGCACATCGGTACCGGCCCACGGCGTGGCCCCGGCCGGCACACCGTCGTTGGCGGTCGGCTCGTACGGGATCTCGCCCCCGCGCCGCAGCGGCACGGGAGCCGGCCCGGCATCGAACGGCTCGGGCTCCGCCACGTCAGCGGCGACAGGAGCGGGGGCCGGAGCCTCCGCCGCCGGCTCCGGAAGCGAAACCGCAACCGGCTCCGCGACCGGCTCCGGGGCAGGGGCCGGCGCAGGCGCGGGCGCCGCCGGGATCCCCGCCCGGTCCGCGGCTTCCTGCAACCACTCCGGCGGGCTCAGCATGAACGAGGTCTGCTCCGAGTCGATCCGCGGCGGCGGAACCGAAGCCTCCGAAGCGGCGGCCGCGGCCGACGCCCCGTACTCCTCCTCGTACCGACGGATCACCTCACCCACCGGCAGCCCCGGCCACAGCGTCACCTCCCCGCTGTCGCGCGCGATGACCAGCCGCTGCCGGCCGCCGCCCGAGACGGGCGCCGCCGCGCGGTCCTCGGCCCACACCACGAACCCGAGTCCGAACTCCCGTACCCGCACCTCACGGTGCTGATAGGCGGGCACGTCCCCGTTGATCCACTCCTCGGCGCGCTCCTGCGCCTGCGCAAACGTCACCATCGCGCCGTCACCCTTCCACCGGCGTCGCCGCCGGCCCCGAACCGGCCCCGGTCACCACCGGAACCGAACGCGCGAATCCGCCGTCCACCATCAGACCGGCCACCGTCTCCAGCTCCGGCGGATTGCCCGCCAGCCGCTCCAGAAAGGCGTCGAAATCCGTACCGCACGGCAGCAACAGCCGCTCCACACGCTCCTGGACCGACCATCCGTCCCGGTCGCGCGCGTCGTCGTACGGGGACAGCCAGACGGAGCCGATGCCCTCGCCCCTCACCTTGACCGCGAGCAGCCCGCCCTGGGCGAAGCCCACGCACAGGTAGTCCTTCGTCAGGTGGTCGCGCAGGCACTTGTTGACGTACACGAGGTCGTTGACCGCCGCCTCCTCGCGCACCGTGAAGAACGGCTGGTCCACCAGCAGCCCCAGGTCCACGTCGAGGCCGGCGCCCACCGGCGCGCAGCCGCCCGCCGCCTTCAGGAACGAGCGGTACGCCTCCGGCAGCCGGTAGCCGAGGTCCTCCTCGACGCCCTGCACCTGCTGCTCGGACACCGAGACCACCGACTTCGGCAGCCCCATGTGCACCGGGCGCAGCTCCTGCAATGCCCGCGTGCCGCGCTTGTCGTGGTCCACCGGCGCCGTCGCCAGTCCCGCGTGGTGCCGCAGCAGGGCCTTCACCTCGACCGGGACGAGCTCCATCCGGCGGCTGCCGGCCACGTGGTGCCAGGTCCAGCCGTGCGGGGTGGCCACCGGGCCGACGGTGTCCCACAGCTCGTGGCCGACGGCCTGCATGGCGGCGTTCGCGGAGACGTAGTCCGTCAGCCGCAGCTCGTCCACGCCGAAGCCCTCCGGCGGATCCGCGATCTCCACCGCCGCGCGGGCGTACGGGGAGAAGTCGGGATGCCCGCCCCCGTCGATGCGTACTCCGTGGGGATGCCGAGCGGCCCGGACGGGGTCCGGGAAATGCACGACCTGCCCCGAGTAAGCGGCGTTGGGTGGCGCGGCCTGCTGCCCGAGCCGACCTGTCGTCATGGCGGTAGCCCCCTGCTGGATCTGGCTGGTTCAGCACAGCCTATGTGCTTCGGCAAGAGCGTCACCCGCCTGCGAGGCGGGCACCGGCCGGGCAGCCGGGAAGATCCGAATTGATACGAATATTCGACCCCGCTTCCACACGACAGGGGACATTTGACAGGCTGTCCCCGCAGCACGGGGGCGTGCGCGACAGCGGCCACCACCGCGGCCACGGGAGGGAAAGCGCGACCATGCACAACACGGCAACACGCACAGAACCGGCTGACCCCGCTTCAGGCGCCGCGGGAGCGGATGGGGCCGCGGCGGCCCCGGGCCCCGCGGGCCCGCCGGGAAGCACCGGCACCGGCACAGGCCTCACAGGCACCGACGGCGCAGCCGCCGGCGACCCCCGCCTGCGCTGGAGCAGCCCGGACGGCCGCCCCGTCGCGCCCGCCCTGCGGTTCCGCCGCGACGGCATCCTCCCCACGGTCGCCGCCGCGCTCTCCGTACGCGGCGAGACCCTCACCGGCACCGCGGGCAAGGCCGACCAGCCGCCCGTGCTCCACGCCCTGGTGCAGGATTTCCTCGACACCCTCACCAGCGGCCAGCGGGAACGCTTCACCGGCCGATGTCCGGAGGCGATACTGCTGTCCCGCCACCTCTCTGCCGTCGAGGGCGCCCGCAGCAAGCGCGCGTCCCGCAAGCCGCTCACCCCGAGCGAGGCGCGCCGCTCCCTGAAGCACGCCAAGATCACCGCCCGCCGCATCCGCGAGGACGGCGACCCGCTGCACGGCAGCTACGCACCGCCGTGCCGCTCCTGCGACGCCCTCCTCGCCCACTTCGGCGTACGCCCCGTCGACCTCACCCATTCCGAGTAGCCGCCATGACCGCCACCTCAGCCTCCTACGACCGCTCCTCGACGACCCGTTTCCCGGTCGCCGTGGACTCCGCCCTGCGCACCGCCGGCTGGGAGCCCGGCCGCTGGGACATCAAGCAGGCCGAGTACTGGGCCGACGCGCTGCGCGACCACACCACCCGGGCCGGGCACCGGCACACCGTCTTCCCCGCCGCCGTCGAGGCGTGGGCCGAATTCGGCGGCCTGACGGTCACCGCCCCCGGTCCGGGCCGCCAGATAGCCCCGGCGGTGGTGCGGCTGGACCCCCTGACCGGGCTGCACCTGGCCCGTACCTTCGCCGATCTCGGGCGCGCGCTGTCCACGCAGCTGTGCCCGCTGGGCGTCGAGGCCGACGGAGGCTCCCACCTGGCGCTGGACCGCGAGGGCCGCGTCTACGGCATCGACCACACCGGCGACTGGTACCTGGGCGCAACCCTGGACGAGGCCCTCACCCTCCTCCTGACGGGCCTCCAGCCCATCCGCCTCACGACGTCCTGACGGTGCGGCGCCGCTCCCGGGGGCTGGGGCGGAGCCCCGGCAGCGGCGCCGGGCCGCCTACCGGACCGGGAGCACCGCCGAGACCCTGAACCCACCCTCGTCGGTGGGACCCGACACGAAGACCCCGCCCAGCCCGAGCACACGCTCCCGCATCCCGACGAGCCCGTTGCCGCCACTCGGCAGCCCCGGCTCATCGGCCTTGCCGTCGCACGGCCCGTTCTCCACCTGCATGGCCACTTCCCCGTCGCGATGGGCCAGGCGTACGACGACCTTCGCGCCCGGCGCGTGCTTGTGGCAGTTGGTCAGCGCCTCCTGCACCACGCGGTACGCCGTCTGCTGCACCGGGGCCGGGTACCCGGCCCCCGCCCCCGCCCCCCGGACGTCCAGCTCCACGGCCATCCCGGCGGCCCTGGACTGCCCGACCAGCGCCTCCAGCTCCTCCAGCGACGGCCCGTCCTCGAAGCTCCCGACCAGCGCCAAGGGCACCAAGGGCGCCACCATCGCGGGCACCGGTTTGGGCGACTCGGCGCGCAGCACCCCGAGCATCTCCCGGAGTTCCGTCAGCGCCTGGCGCCCCATGTCACCCACCAGGGCGGCGTTCTTCATCGCCTTCACCGGGTCCTTGGCGGCAACCGCCTGCAGGGCCGCCGCGTGCACCACCATCAGCGACACCCGGTGTGCCACGACGTCGTGCATCTCCCGCGCGATCCGGGTGCGTTCCTCCGTACGGGCCCACTCGGCCCGCTCCTCGGCCCGGTCCGCCAGCAGCGACAGCTCCCGCTCCAGCGAGTCCGCCCGCTCCTGCAGGCTCTCCATCAGCCGCCGCCGGGCCCCTATGTACAGGCCGAGCAGCACCGGCGGCACCGTCAGCGCCACCGCCACGAAGCCGGAGAGCACGATGACGAGCGTGCGGTCGGCCTCCACGTCCCCCTGGGTCCGCATGTACATCACCACGAAGGTCGCGGCCAGTGACATCGAGGTGAGGATCGCGGTGATCCTCCGGGGCACCTCGGAGGTGGCGAGGGTGTACAGCCCCACCACGCCCAGCAGGAACCCCATGGCGGCCGGCGACACCGCGATGCCGATCAGCACCACGGCGATCGGCCAGCGCCGCCGCAGCACGAGCGCGGCCCCGACCACGATCCCGAACAGCACCCCGACGGCCACGGGCACCCCGGCCTCGTGGGCGAACGACACCCCCTCCACGGCGCACTCGACGGCGGACACCCCGCCGAGCCCCACATCCAGCGCGGCTCCCCGCCGCCTCTCCCACCACAGCGGCCCGTCCCGCTCTGCCGCCCCGTCCTGCTCTTCCCCCGTACCGGTCATGCCGTCCAGCCTACGGGCGCCCTCCCTTTCGGCTCCGGCATTACTTGTCCTCCCTTCTTTGTCCTCGACACGGCTCGGCCGAGTACCGTCGCGGTGAGGGCGGGTGGTACGGCATAGTAGGGACGGCCAGCTTGATCGGTCTCGCGAAATGTCCGATTAGGCGATATTCGCTATCCCCTGTGGTGTAATTGGCAGCACTGAGGCTTTTGGTGCCTTATGTTCGGGTTCGAGTCCTGACAGGGGAGCTTCTCAAGAATTCGGGTCCTGACCACCGGTCGGGACCCTTTCTCATTGCGCTCCCCCGTCCGGCGGGGCCACGGCCGCCAGTCCAGGGGCACTTCGGGCACCGGTATCCTTCACGGGTCCACCACCCGAAGCCGAAGGGCACACCCGTGAGCGCCAACCGCCCGGCAGCCGTCGTCGTACTCGCAGCGGGTGAAGGCACCCGCATGAAGTCGGCCACACCCAAGGTTCTGCACGAGATCAGCGGGCGCTCGCTCGTCGGTCACGTCGTCGCCGCCTCCCGTGAGCTGGACCCCGCCCACCTCGTCGTCGTCGTCGGACACGCCCGCGAGCAGGTCGCCCTGCACCTCGCCGAAACCGACGCCGACGTCCGCACCGCCGTCCAGTACGAGCAGAACGGCACGGGCCACGCCGTCCGCATGGCGCTCGAAGAACTCGGGGGCACCGTCGAAGGCACCGTCGTGGTCGTCTGCGGCGACACCCCGCTGCTCACCGGCGAGACCCTCGGCGCCCTCGTCGCCACGCACGACGCCGACGGCAACGCCGTCACCGTGCTCACCGCCGAGGTGCCGGACTCCACCGGGTACGGACGCATCATCCGCGCCGCCGACGGGGCGGTCACCGCCATCGTCGAGCACAAGGACGCCACCGACGCCCAGCGCGCCATCCGCGAGATCAACTCCGGCGTCTTCGCCTTCGACGGCGCCCTGCTGACCGAGGCGCTCGGCAAGGTCCGCACCGACAACAGCCAGGGCGAGGAGTACCTCACCGACGTACTCGGCATCCTGCGCGAGGCCGGCCACCGCGTCGGCGCGGCCGTCGGCGCCGACCACCGCCAGATCCTCGGCATCAACAACCGCGTCCAGCTCGCCGAGGCCCGCGCGCTGCTCAACGCACGTCTGCTGGAGCGCGCCATGCTCGCCGGCGTGACGATCGTCGACCCGGCCAGCACCCTCGTGGACGTGACGGTCACCTTCGGCCAGGACGCAGTCGTCCACCCGGGCACCCAGCTCCTCGGCGCCACCCACATCGGCGAAGGGGCCGAGGTCGGCCCCAACAGCCGCCTCAAGGACACCCGCGTCGGGCCGCGCGCCACCATGGTCAACACGGTGGCCGACAACGCCGTGGTCGGCGAGTCGGCGACCGTCGGCCCCTTCGCGTACCTGCGCCCGGGGACCAACCTCGGCGCCAAGTCCAAGGCCGGCACGTACGTGGAGATGAAGAACGCGACGATCGGCGAGGGCACCAAGGTGCCCCACCTGTCGTACGTGGGCGACGCGACGATCGGCGAGTACACGAACATCGGCGCCGCGAGCGTCTTCGTGAACTACGACGGCGAGCACAAGCACCACACCACCGTCGGATCACACTGCAAGACGGGCTCGGACAACATGTTTGTGGCTCCCGTCACCATCGGGGACGGCGCCTACACGGCCGCCGGCTCGGTGATCACGAAGGATGTGCCGGCCGGCGCACTGGCCGTGGCCCGTGGCCAGCAGCGGAATATCGAGGGCTGGGTGGCCCGCAAGCGTCCGGGAAGTGCCGCCGCGACAGCGGCCCAGTCGGCAGTCCAGGAGGACTCCGACCAGCGCTGAGGTGAACTGACCGGAAACGGGTACGTCGGAGACGGCGTACCGTGATAGGTGCACGCAATTCGGCTGGCTCACCGTGTGCGGGACGGACGCGCATGGGGGCGAGCAGCTTTCCCACGTCTGAGGAGACAGTGCTGTGACCGGGATCAAGACGACCGGCGAGAAGAAGCTCATGCTCTTCTCCGGCCGCGCCCACCCCGAGCTGGCCGAGGAGGTCGCACACCAGCTGGGAGTCGGCCTCGTGCCGACCAAGGCTTTCGACTTCGCGAACGGTGAGATCTACGTCCGCTTCCAAGAGTCGGCTCGTGGCGCGGACTGCTTCCTGATCCAGAGCCACACGGCTCCGATCAACAAGTGGATCATGGAGCAGCTGATCATGATCGACGCGCTCAAGCGCGCGTCGGCACGCTCCATCACCGTGATCGTCCCGTCCTACGGGTACGCCCGCCAGGACAAGAAGCACAAGGGCCGCGAGCCGATCTCGGCGCGCCTGGTCGCGGACCTGCTCAAGACCGCGGGCGCCGACCGCATCCTGACGGTCGACCTGCACACCGACCAGATCCAGGGCTTCTTCGACGGCCCGGTCGACCACCTCTCCGCCCTGTCGGTCCTCGCGGACTACGTGGGCGCCAAGGTGGACCGCTCCAAGCTGACGATCGTCTCCCCGGACGCCGGCCGCGTGCGCGTGGCCGACCGCTGGTGCGACCGCCTGGACGCGCCGCTGGCCATCGTGCACAAGCGCCGTGACAAGGACGTCGCCAACCAGGTGACCGTCCACGAGGTCGTCGGTGAGGTCAAGGGCCGCGTCTGCGTCCTGGTCGACGACATGATCGACACGGGTGGCACCATCTGCGCCGCCGCCGACGCGCTCTTCGCGCACGGCGCGGAGGACGTCATCGTGACGGCCACGCACGGCATCCTGTCGGGCCCGGCGGCCGACCGCCTGAAGAACTCCAAGGTCAGCGAGTTCGTCTTCACGAACACCCTGCCGGACCCGTCCGACCTGGAACTCGACAAGATCACGGTCCTGTCGATCGCCCCGATGATCGCCCGCGCGGTGCGCGAGGTCTTCGAGGACGGCTCCGTCACCAGCCTCTTCGAAGAGCAGCAGTAACGAAGAGCGGCAGCAACCGGGACCACGGAAGATCCTTTTGAAGTACGGCCTCCCCGCCGGGTAGACTCTGCGAGTTGCTCGGCGAGGGAGGCCGTACCTTTTGGTACCGGCTCTCCGTTATCGACGCGCTCTTCGTAGCAGGCCGTTCCGGCCGGGTGACTCGTCCGATTTTCGTCACCCCACGAGGAGTGAGCATGTCCGAGATCAAGCTTTCCGCCCAGCTCCGCACCAGCTTCGGCAAGGGCTCCGCCCGCCAGGCCCGTCGCGACGCGATGGTTCCCGGCGTCATCTACGGCCACGGCAACGACACGAAGCACGTCAACGTCGAGGGCCACGGCCTGCAGCTGGCGCTCCGCACCCCCAACGTCCTGCTCTCCCTGGACATCGAGGGCGCCGGCACCGAGCTGGTCATCCCGAAGGCCGTGCAGAAGCACCCCCTGAAGCGCTCGATCTCCCACGTCGACTACCTGATCGTCAAGAAGGGCGAGAAGGTCACCGTCGACGTCGCGATCGTCACCGAGGGCGACCTGGCCGCCGGCGGCAACATGCTGGAGACCCTCCAGAACACCATCTCCGTCGAGGCCGAGGCCACCCACATCCCGACCGAGGTCACCGTCTCCATCGCGGGCCTCCAGGCCGGCGACACCATCCACGCCAAGGACCTGGTCCTGCCGGCCGGCACCACGCTGGCCGTCGACGGTGACATCGCCGTCCTGCAGGTCGTCGCCCCGCAGGCCGAGGAGCCGGCCGCCGAGGCCGAGGGCACCGAGGCCTGAGCCTCGCCCTTCCCCCTCAGCACTTGCTGACCGACCGCCGTCCGGCTCCACTGGAGCGGGACGGCGGTCGTTCTCGTATAAGGAGCTTTTGATGTCGGACGACGCGGCGCCCTGGCTGATCGTCGGCCTCGGGAACCCCGGGCCGGAGTACGCGGGCAACCGCCACAACATCGGGTTCATGGTGGCCGACCTGCTGGCGGACCGGATGCGCGGGAAGTTCAAGGCGCACAAGGCCCGCGCCCAGGTGGTCGAGGGCCGCATCGGCCCGCCCGGCCCCGCGAACCGCAGGGTGGTGCTGGCCAAGCCCCTGTCGTTCATGAACCTGTCCGGCGGCCCCGTGACGGCGCTGCGGGACTTCTACAAGGTGCCGCTGGAGCGGATCGTCGCGGTCCACGACGAGCTGGACATCGACTACCCGACGCTGCGCCTGAAGCTGGGCGGCGGGGACAACGGCCACAACGGCCTGAAGTCGATGACGAAGTCGATGGGCCCGGACTACCACCGGGTCCGCTGCGGCATCGGCCGCCCGCCGGGGCGTATGCAGGTCGCCGACTTCGTGCTGAAGGACTTCTCCTCCACGGAGCGCAAGGAACTCGACTGGTTCGTGGACCGCGCCGCCGACGCCGTGGAATGTCTGATCACCGAGGGCCTGGAGCGCGCCCAGTCGGCGTACAACTCCTGAGAGCGCCGCTACGGAGATCGTACGAGGAGAGCCCCCGCACCGTCGCGTCGTCGCGGTGCGGGGGCTCTCCTCGTACGGGCTCGCTCAGCCGGTGTTGCGCAGGCCGGCCGCGACTCCGTTGACCGTGAGGAGCAGGGCGCGGGAGAGGATCGGGTCCACTTCCTCGCCGGCCTCGGCCGCCGCGCGCTGGCGGGCCAGCAGGGACACCTGGAGGTAGGAGATCGGGTCCAGGTAGGCGTCACGGACGGAGAAGGTCTGCTGGAGCACCGGGTTGGAGTCCAGGAGCCGCTCGCCGCCGGTGATCCGCAGGACCTCGCGCACGGTCAGCTCGTGCTCGGCCTCGATCCGGGCGAAGACGTGCTTGAGGTGCTCGGGCACGAGGGTGTCGACGTAGTGGCGGGCGATCCGCAGGTCCGTCTTGGCCAGCGTCATCTCGACGTTGGACAGGAAGTTGCGGAAGAAGTGCCAGCGCTTGCCCATCTCGGCGAGCGCGTCCCCCTGACCGGCCTCGCGCAGGGCCTTCAGGCCCGAGCCGACCCCGTACCAGCCGGGGACGATCTGGCGGGACTGGGTCCAGCCGAACACCCACGGGATGGCGCGCAGGCCGTCGAGGCCCGCGCCGGAGTCGGGACGCCGCGAGGGGCGCGAGCCAAGGTGCAGGTCGGCGAGCTGGTCGACCGGGGTCGCGGCGAAGAAGTACGCCGGCAGGTCCGGGTCCTCGACGAGCGCCCGGTACGCGCCGTGCGCGGCGTCGGAGACGATGTCCATCGCCGCGTCCCACCGGGCCAGGGCGTCCTCGGACTGGCGCGGGGAGGTGTGCAGGGCGGAGGCCTGCAGGGTCGCCGCGACGGTCAGTTCGAGGTTCTCACGGGCCAGCGAGGGGACGAGGTACTTGTCGGAGATGACCTCGCCCTGCTCGGTGACCTTGATCTCGCCCTCCAGGGTGCCCCAGGGCTGGGCGAGGATCGCGTCGTGCGAGGGGCCGCCACCGCGGCCGACGGTGCCGCCGCGGCCGTGGAAGAGCCGCAGCCGCACGCCGTAGCGGTGGGCGACGTCGCGCAGCCGGCGCTGGGCGCGGTGGATCTCCCACTGGGAGGTGGTGATGCCGCCGAACTTGGAGGAGTCGGAGTAGCCGAGCATGACCTCCTGGACGTCGCCGCGCAGCGAGACCAGCCGCCGGTAGGACGGGTCGGCCAGCATCTCGTCGAGGATGACGTCGGCGGCGCGCAGCTCGTCGGTGGTCTCCAGGAGCGGCACGATGCCGATCTTGGCCCAGCCGGCGTGCAGGTCGAGCAGGCCGGCCTCGCGGGCGAGGACGGCCGCGGCGAAGACGTCGTCGGCGCCCTGGCACATCGAGATGATGTAGGACTCGATGACCTCGGGGCCGAACTTCTCGAAGGCGTCCTTGATGGCGCCGAAGACACCGAGGGTCTTCTGCCCGGCGGCATCCAGGGGGGCCGGGGTGGGGGCCAGCGGGCGGCGCGAGCGCAGCTCCTTGGCCAGGAGCTTGCCCCGGTAGTCGCGCGGCATGTCGGCGTAGCGCCAGGACTCCTCGCCGAGCCGGTCGAAGAGCTGGCCCAGCGCGTGGTGGTGGGCGTCCGCGTGCTCGCGTACGTCCATGGTCGCGAGCTGGAGGCCGAAGGCGGCCAGCGTGCGGATCGTACGGTCCATGCGGCCGTCGGCGAAGAGCGCGCCGCGGTGCTCGCGCAGCGAGGTCTGGATGAGGGTGAGGTCGGCGAGCAGCTCGGCGGTGCCGAGGTAGTCGCGGCCCTCCTCGTGGGGGATGCCCTTGGCGAGGCGCTCGCGGGTGTTGACGAGCTTCTGCCGGATGCAGGTGGCCTTGAGGCGGTACGGCTCCTCGGCGTTCAGCCGCTTGTAGCGCGGGCTGATCTCGGGGAGGCGTTCCAGGTCGGCCTGGAGGGAGGAGAGGAGTTCCTCCGTGGCCCCGGTGTAGCGGATGGAGTTCGACAGCAGCCCGCGCAGGAAGTCGACGAGTTCGAGGGCGTCGGTGATGCCGTGCTCGTGCTGGAGGATCAGCACGTCCCGGGTGACGTCGGGGGTGACGTTGGGGTTGCCGTCGCGGTCGCCGCCGATCCAGGTGCCGAAGGTGAGCGGACGGGTGCCCGGGGGCAGCTCCACGCCGACGCGCTGGAGCTCGGCGGCCAGGTCCTCCAGGACGTCGCCGACGGCGCCGGCGTGCAGCTCGTCGAGGTAGTAGATGGCGTTGCGGGCCTCGTCGGCGGGCTCGGGGCGGACCACGCGCAGCTCGTCGGTCTGCCAGACGAGGTCGATGTTCTCGGCCAGGCGCAGGTCGTGGCGACGGCGCTCGCCGGCTCCGGCGACGGGCTCCTCCAGCAGGGCGGCGATGCGGCGCAGCTTGTTCAGGACGCTGCGGCGGGCGGCCTCGGTGGGGTGCGCGGTGAAGACGGGGCGGACGTTGAGGTTGCGGACCGTCGCGCGCAGGTGCTCGGGATCGGCGTCCTTGAGCATGTCGGCGGTGCGGGCGAGGAGACCGCCCTCGGCGGCGCGGTGGGCGCGCAGCTCCTTGCCGCGGTGCACCTGCTCGGTGACGTTGGCGAGGTGGAAGTAGGTGGAGAAGGCGCGCACCAGCTTGGCGGCGGTCTCCAGGTCGGTGTCGCCGAGCAGCGCGGCGGCGGCTTCGCCGTCGGTGCGGGTCAGGGCGCGCACTTGTTCGACGAGGTCGAGGAGTTCCTGGCCCTCCTGGCGTACGAGGGTCTCGCCGAGGAGATCGCCGAGGCGGCGGATGTCCGCGCGCAGCTCTGCGTTCGCGGCGGCTTCCGTGGTGCGGGCGGGGGCCTGGTCAGCACTGCTCACAGGTGCGGCTCCTTGCAGTGTTCGAGCGCTACTGGGAGGTGGGCTCCCGGGATGCGCACGGCCGTGGCCGATCCTGATGCGCAGCTCGGGCTGCCCGTGCGGACCGCGCTGTCCGACGACACCAGGATAGGTGTCCCGCCCTCGTGCCTCGGTATACGTGTCACCAGGCGGGACGGGGAACCCGCTCGGCGGGGGTCCCGGCCGTGCTCCTCTTGCCGCGGGGCTGAGCTTTGCCATACTTACGTTGCCGTAGGTTACGGGTCCGTAGGGACCGTGATCCGACACCTGCCGACCTCACCCCCAGAGGACATCCATGACCACCAGCCCCGATTTGATCGAGGGCGCCACGCCCTCCGACACGTCCGAGCCGTCCGCGACCCTCGGCGGCGAGAGCAAGCGGTCCATCGAGCAGATCGCACTGCTGTTCTTCATCACCGTTCCCTTCCTGGCACTGCTGGCGGCGGTCCCGCTGGCCTGGGGCTGGGGGGTGAGCTGGCTGGACCTCGGCCTGATGGTGTTCATGTACTTCCTGGCCTGCCACGGCATCACCATCGGCTTCCACCGCTACTTCACGCACGGCTCCTTCAAGGCGAAGCGGCCGCTGCGGATCGTGCTGGCCGTGATGGGCTCGATGGCCGTCGAGGGTCCGCTGGTGCGCTGGGTGGCCGACCACCGCAAGCACCACAAGTACTCCGACCACGAGGGCGACCCGCACTCGCCGTGGCGCTTCGGGGAGACCCTGCCGGCGCTGATGAAGGGCCTGTGGTGGGCGCACATCGGCTGGCTCTTCGACGAGGAGCAGACCGATCAGCAGAAGTACGCCCCGGACCTGATCAAGGACCCGGCGATCCGGCGGATCTCGCGTGACTTCGTCTTCTGGACGATTTTCTCGCTGGCGATCCCGCCGCTGGTGGGCGGCCTGGTGACGATGTCCTGGTGGGGCGCGTTCACGGCGTTCTTCTGGGGCTCCCTGGTACGGGTCGCGCTGCTGCACCACGTGACGTGGTCCATCAACTCGATCTGCCACGCGGTGGGCAAGCGCCCCTTCAAGTCCCGCGACCGCTCGGGCAACGTCTGGTGGCTCGCGGTGCTCTCCTGCGGGGAGTCCTGGCACAACCTGCACCACGCCGACCCGACCTCGGCCCGCCACGGCGTGCTGCGCGGTCAGGTCGACTCCAGCGCGCGGCTGATCCGCTGGTTCGAGCAGGCCGGCTGGGCCTCGGACGTGCGCTGGCCCTCCGAGGCCCGCATCGACGCCCGGCGCAGGGAAAACGAGTCGAACGCGGCATGATGGGGGGCGTGGCGATCGACGGCAGTACCTCCAGCAGCGACAAGCCCAGGCGGGGCCGCCGGGTCCGGATGACGGGGGCGGAGCGCCGTCAGCAACTGCTGGACATCGGTCGGACCCTGTTCGCGGAGAAGGGTTTCGAAGGCACCTCGGTGGAGGAGATCGCGGCGAAGGCCGGGGTGTCCAAGCCGGTGGTGTACGAGCACTTCGGGGGCAAGGAAGGCTTGTACGCGGTCGTCGTGGACCGGGAGATGCGCCAGCTGCTCGACGGGGTGACGGGCGCGCTGACGGCCGGGCACCCGCGGGAGCTGCTGGAGCAGGCGGCGTTCGCGCTGCTGGACTACATCGAGTCGTACACGGACGGCTTCCGGATCCTCGTGCGGGACTCCCCCGTGGCCCAGTCCACGGGCACCTTCGCCTCGCTGATCAGCGATATCGCCACGCAGGTCGAGGACATCCTGGGGCTGGAGTTCAAGGCGCGCGGTTTTGACCCGAAGCTGGCCCCGCTCTACGCGCAGGCGCTGGTCGGGATGGTCGCGCTGACCGGGCAGTGGTGGCTGGACGTGCGCCGGCCGAAGAAGGCCGAGGTCGCGGCGCACCTGGTGAACCTGGCCTGGCACGGGCTGGACGGGCTGGAGTCCAAGCCGCGGCTGGTGGGCCACCGCAAGAGCTGAGCCCCGTACGCGAAGGCGTGCACACGGCGGCGCCCCGTCACCGCGGATCCGGTGGCGGGGCGCCGTCGCGTCACATGCGGCTCAGGCGGCTCGATCAGCTCATGTCGTGAAGGGTTCCAAAAACTCCAGCCGGTTGCCCACGGGGTCCTCGGAGTGGAAACGGCGGTGGCCCGGCAGTTCGTCGTCCCAGACGACCTTCGCGCCCCGCTCCTCCAGTCGTCTCGCGTAGGCCTCGATGCCGGTCACCCGGAGTCCCGGGTGCGCCTTGCGGGCGGGCCGGAACTCCTCCTCGACGCCCAGGTGCAGTTGCACCGGCCCGGCGGCGAACCAGCACCCGCCGCGCGCCGCGAGGACGGGCGGCTTCGGGATCTCGGTCATGCCGAGGACGTCCTGGTAGTACGCGCGCAGCCGGTCCTCCGAGCCGGGTGGCGCGGCGAGTTGCACGTGGTCGACGGCGCTGAGCACGGTCATGCCTCCTTGCGGGCGACGGCGAAGATGCGGCGGAACGGGAACACGGTGCCCCGCGGCCCGGGCGGATAGGCCCCGCGCAGGAGGTCCCGGTACTCGGCGAGGAAGGCGTCGACGGACTCCCGGTCGTCCCCCAGGGCGGTGAGCACCGGCCGCAGTGCGGTGCCCTTGACCCAGTCCAGCACCGGGTCGGGGCCGTCGAGGAGCTGGTAGTACGTCGTCTCCCACGCCTCGACGGCGCAGCCGAGCTCGGTCAACCGCTCCAGGTACTCGGCGGATTCGAGGAAGTGGACGTAGCGCGCCCCGTGCCCGGCGAGCCGCGCCCGCCAGTGCGGGGTGTCGCAGAGGTCGGCGAGGAGCCGGTGGCTGGGGGCGGTGTAGTTGCCGGGGATCTGGAAGGCGAAGGTCCCGCCGGGGCGCAGCCCGTTGATCCAGGCGGCGAAGGAGCCGGGGTGGTTGGGGACCCACTGGAGCGCGGCGTTGGAGACGATCAGGTCGTAGGGCTCCTCGGGGAGCCAGTCGGCCAGGTCTCCCGGGCGGAAGTCGAGGCTGCCGCCCCCGCTCGTGGGGCCGGCGTACTCCGCCTTCGCGCGGTGGAGCATCTCCGGGGAGAGGTCGAAGCCGGTGATGCGGGCCTCGGGCCAGCGGTCGGCGAGCAGGGTGGTGACGTTGCCGGGGCCGCAGCCGAGGTCGGCGATGCGGGCGGGCCGGGCGGGCAGCTCCGGTATGCGGGCCAGGAGGTCCAGGAAGGGCCGGGTCCGGTGGCCGGCGTGTCGGAGGTACTGCTGCGGGTCCCAGGTCGGTGCGGACGGCGCGGTGGAGGTGGTGATCCTGGCCGAGGCGGTATCGGAATGCATGTTCGAGCCTCCTTGCTGGTGGGGCAGGCGGAAACGGAAGCTGTTCCGGCCACCTCCATGCCCCATGGTCGCTCAGAATATATCTTGACGTCAAGAAACATCAGCACGAGATTCTTGATGTGAAGAGACTTCACATCGACAGACCCCTTACACTGATCGGCATGGAGGACGAGGTCGACCGACTGGTCGCGGCATGGCGGCGGGAACGCCCTGACCTCGACGTGGAACCGCTCGAGGTGCTGAGCCGCGTCAGCAGGCTCGCGCGCCACCTCGACCGCGCGCGCAGGCTGGCCTTCGCCGAGCACGGCCTGGAGCCTTGGGAGTTCGACGTCCTGACCTCCCTGCGACGTGCCGGGGCGCCGTACCAGCTCTCGCCGGGACAGCTGCTGACGCAGACCCTGGTCACCTCGGGCACCATGACCAATCGCATCGACCGCCTTGCCAAGAAGGGCCTCGTCGAGCGGCTGCCCGACCCCAGCGACCGCCGCGGGGTCCTGGTGCGGCTCACCCCCGAGGGCCGCGACCGCGCCGACCAGGCACTGGCCGGGCTGCTGGCCCAGGAGCGGGCGATCCTGGCCCAGCTCTCGCGGACCGAGCGCGGCGATCTGGCCGCGCTGCTACGCCAGTTGACCGCTCCGTTCGACAACGTCCCCGGCTAGGTCCGCGGGCCGTACGCCCGCCCGCCGGGCCAGTGCCACCGCCGCCAGGGTGGAGTGCACGCCCAGCTTGCCCAGCACGTTCTGCATGTGGGTGCGGACGGTGTGCGGGGACAGGAACAGCCGCGCGGCCACGTCCTTGCGGCCCAGCCCCGCCACCATGCAGCGCAGCACCTCGTGTTCGCGCGGAGTGAGGGACTCCACGAGCCGTTCGCTGTCCGTACGGTGCTTGCGCGCCGCCGTCAGCTCCCGGAGCACCCCGGTGAGCAGCGCGGGCGGCAGGTGCGTCTCCTCGCGCAGGACCCCGCGGACGACCGCCAGCAGCCGGGAGAGCGAGCAGTCCTTCGCCACCCACCCGGAGGCCCCCGCCTGGAGCGCGAGGGCGGCCCGGCGCGGGTCGTCGCGCTCGGCCAGGACGACCGTGCGGACCCCGGGGTGGGACACCCGTACGCCCGCCACCAGTGCGATGCCGTCGGAGCCGGGCGGTGGCCCGGCGCCCGGGCCGGAGCCGGATTCCCGCTGCGCGGGCACGACGCCGACGACCGCGCCGAGGTCGGCGTCGACCAGCAGGACGTCGAAGCGGCGGCCCTCGGCCGCCGCGCGTTCGAGGCAGCGCAGCGCGGCGGGGCCGCTGCCGGCCGCGGACACGTCCACGTCCGGCTCGGCCGCCAGTGCGGCGGCCAGGGATTCGGCGAAGATGCGGTGATCGTCGACCACGAGAACACGGATACGAACCACAAAACCCCCAAGGGTCGGGGAACGGACGGCGGCGGGTACGGCGCCCGGACCGGGTGGCCCACAGCTGCCGCGGCCGCCGCCGAGACATCTCTGCAACTACCCCGGACCGGACGTCGTACCCGACTTGTCTCGACCCCTGAATCAACGCCGGCCCCCACCGGTGTCACGCATCAGCGTAGGGCCGGGGGTCGCTCGCGGTTGGCCGAATAGCAGAAGTTTTCCCTGCGATTTTCCGGCGGGGCGGTCCCGAACGGCCTTTGCCGTGGCTTGAATTCAACTGTCCGGAAGGCCCGGAAGGAGGGTGCCGGCAGGGCCTGTGCCACGGGCAGTTGCACGATGGGCATTTCACTCGGCGTGCGCACGCCGGGCGCCCGCGCACAGCGCCCCCCTCCGGCGCGCACCGCACACACACGCGCCCCCGGCGCCGAGGTGGCGCCGGGGGCGGATGGAACGCGGAGCGGTGCGCGCGGGCGCGACGGTCGCGAGCGGTCAGGAGCGGTGCGTGCGCGCGAAGTTCCAGGCGTCCGTCACGATGCCGGTGAGGTCGGAGCGCGTCGGGCTCCAGCCGAGCTTCCGGCGGGCCGTCTCCGCGGAGGCGACGAGCACCGCCGGGTCGCCGGGGCGGCGCGGGGAGACGATCTCCGGGATCTCCCGCCCCGTGACCTTGCGGACGGTCTCGATGACCTCCCGGACCGAGAAACCGCTGCCGTTGCCGAGGTTGCAGATCAGGTGCTCCCCCTCGGCGGCCACCCGCAGCGCGTCCAGGTGGGCGCGCGCCAGGTCGGCGACGTGGATGTAGTCGCGGACGCAGGTGCCGTCCGGGGTCGGGTAGTCCTCGCCGAACACCGAGATGGACTCCCGCTCCCCCAGCGCCACCTGCAGCACCAGCGGGATCAGGTGCGTCTCGGGGTCGTGCCGCTCGCCGTACTGGCCGTACGCGCCCGCCACGTTGAAGTAGCGCAGGGACACCGCCGCCAGGCCGTGCGCCGCGCACTCCCCCGCGATCATGTGGTCGACGGCCAGCTTCGAGGCCCCGTACGGGTTGGAGGGCGCGGTCACCGAGGCCTCGGTGAGCAGCTCCTCGACCGGCTCCCCGTAGGTGGCGGCGGTGGAGGAGAACACCAGCTTGCGCACCCCCGCCTCGCGCATCGCGGTCAGCAGGGCCAGGGTGCCGCCGACGTTGTTGTCCCAGTACTTGCCGGGGTTCGCCACGGACTCGGCGACCTGCGAGGAGGCCGCGAAGTGCAGTACCGCCTCGTAGGAGGAGTCCAGGTACTCGGCCGCGTCCTGGATCCGGGCGTCGATGAACCGGGCGCCCTCGGGGAGCCCGGACCGGAAGCCGGTGGTGAGGTTGTCCACGATCGTGACCTCGTGGCCCGCCTCGAGGAGGTGCGCCGCCACGACACTGCCCACATAGCCGGCACCGCCGGTCACCAGGTATTTGCTCAACGGTCCATCACCTCTCGCGCGGGGGCGCGCGCGATTGCGCGTGCTGACTCTGGATACCTGATTCCGCCCCGCCGGGGAAATCCTCAGAGCTGCGCGACCCCGGACGGCAGCCCCGCCCGGTCCAGCAGGCCGGTGCGCGCGGCCAGTGCGGCCGCCTCCAGCCGCGAGCCCACGCCCAGCTTCATCAGCACCCGCTGCACGTGCGTACGGGCGGTGCTCGGCGCGATCGCCATCCCGGAGGCGATGAGCCGGGTGTCCTCGCCCTCCGCGACCCGGACCAGCACCTCGACCTCCCGGGGGGTGAGCAGCCGTAGCAGTCTGCTGCCCTCGTCGTCGGGCTGGGCGGCGGGGTTGAGCAGCTCGGCGAAGGCCCCTTGCAGCAGCTGCGGGGAGATCGCGACCTCGCCCGCCCGTGCCTTGGCCAGCGCCCGCTCCACGCCCTCGATGCGCTCGTCGTGCCGTACGTAGCCCGAGGCGCCCGCGGCGAAGGCCGCCGCGATCCCGCGCGGACTCGGCACCGGGCCTAGCACGACCACGGCGATCTGCGGGCGCTCCCGCTTGATCCGCACGATCGGCTCGAAGACCCCGGGCTCGGCGGGGGTCGCGGTGCCCAGGAGGCAGACGTCCGGGGCGCGGCTGATGACCAGTTCGGCGGCGCCCGCGGCCGGGGCGGCCGCCGCGAGGACCCGGTGGCCGCGCAGTTTCAGGGCCGAGGCGAGCGCCTCGGCCAGCAGCCGGTGCTCGTCGACCACCATGACCCGTACGCCCATCGCGCCACCCACCCCCCACCCTTCTGACCCGGCAAGCTACACGCTTGTTCGACGGCGCGAGGCGGATACCGACGAGAAGCCCCCGATCGGTACGGACCGTTCGGGGGCTTCCGGTGTGGCTGCGCAGGTCAGCTGGCGGTGAAGGAGACGAAGAGGTACTCGGGATCGCCGCTGTCGTAGGAGGACTTGCGCACCGAGGGACGCGCGATGAACAGCTTTCCGTTGTGGTAGCGGTACTCCGCCCCCTCCGGCGAGTACTGGGTCTCGGCGCGCTGGGACGCCTTGTCCGCCGGGTTCTCCATGAGGAGGGTCTCCTTCATCGTCGCCGCGTCGATGGTGACGATCTGACCGCCCTTGTCGTACGGGGGGATCTTGTACGCGATGATGTTCGACCCGTCCATCCGCAGCGGCATGATCTCGTACCGCTCACCGGCGTCCGCACGGTCGCTGGTCTGCTTGCCGGTCTCCAGGTCGAAGGAGACGATCTCGTTGGTCTTGCCGAACTCCGCCGTGCCCTGGTGCTCGTACGACGGCATGTAGATCTTGCCGTTGCCGACCACCATGTTGATGCACTTCTCGACCTCGGTGCCCCCGCACTTGGGGTTGAAGTTGCCCGAGGTGAGCGGGATGCGCGCCTTCAGCTGGCCCGCGTCGTCGACGACGAACAGGTCGCTGACGCCGGTGGCGTTCTTGGCCGTGTTGTTGATGTTGGCCGAGACGATCAGCGGCTTGGTCGAGACGATGCTCGCCCACTCGATGCCCTGCGAGAGCTTGTACGAGAACTTCGGCGCGCCCGAGACCGGGTCGAGCGCCTGCGCGTACAGGGTCTGGTTCGGGATGCGGCCGCACTTGCGGATCACGGCGAGGGCCGGGCCGCCGGCGTAGCCGAGGTCGTAGCAGCCTTCGCCGTCGACCTTGGGCGTCCACAGCGGCTTGCCGTCGGCGAGGTTCCAGGCCGCGCCGCCGTAGAGGCCGCCCGCGGCGACGGTCTGGCCGCTGAGGGTCACCTCGGAGAAGACCACGGCCTTGTCGCCGCTGGTCTGGGACTTGGCGGTGGCCGACCACAGGAGCTTGCCGGTGTTCAGGTCGATGACACCGACCTGGGTGCACTGCGGGTACTTCCGGTCGGCCGTCGGCAGCGCCTCGTCGAACATGATGGCGGTCTTGTTGTCGGAGACGTACGAGGTCGCCGCGCAGATGTTGGCCGGGAGCGGGGTCTCCCACTTCTTGCCGCCGTCGACCAGGTTGTAGCCGACGACCTTCGTCACATCGGACTTGATGTACGTGGTGTCGGTGATCCACGAGCCGCGGACGGTGACCATGTCGTCCGGCTTGGGCATCGCGAGGTTGAGCAGCGTCTTCGACTTGGTGCTCTTCGGCGGCTTCTCGCTGCCGACCGCGCCGGCCGGGGACTTGCCCTTGTCACCGCCCGGGGAGGTGCTCGCACCGCCGTCGGCGGTGGTGTTCGAGGCGCCGCCCTTGCCGTCGTCGGAGACGTACCAGAAGCCGCCGCCGACGATGAGGACGATGGCCAGCAGGGCCGCTCCGACGATCATCAGCTGGGTGCGCACCGCGCCGCCGCCGGCCGCGGAGCCCTCGGCCGGGGCCTGGGCCGCGTACATGGGCGTGGTCTGCGCACCGTACGGCGACTGGGCGCCGGGCTGCTGCTGCGGGTAGCCGTAGCTCGCCTGCGGGTAGCCGTACGCGGCCTGCCCGGGGGCGGTCGGCGGCTGCGCCGGGGCGGCCGGGGGCTGCGCCGGCGGCTGCGGGGCCGTCGGCGGCATGGGCGGTACGGGCGGCCGATGCTCTTGCGGCGCGCCGAAACCGCCGGACGGCGGCTGGCTGGGGGGCGGCGGGGTGCTCATCGTGTACTGCTGCCTCTCGGTGGGCGCTCGGTGGACTCGTTCACTTGCCGAAGACCATCAGGAACTTCTCGTCCTTGCCCTGGGCGCGCAGGCTGGAGGCGGAGAGGAAGAACCGGCCGTCCACGTAGTCGATCTTCGGGGAGCTGAAGGAGCTCTCGATCGGAGCGGCGGGGCCGGACGGGTTGCGCAGGACCGCGGTGGGAGTGCCGCCGCCGGCCGGGATGGTGAGGACCTCGCCGCCCTTGTCGTCCTCGGCCTGGCGATAGACGACCACCTGGCCGCCGGCGGCCTTGACCGGAACGAGGGTGCGGCCCTCGCCCGCCGGGGTGCGCCACTTCTCCTTGCCGCTGGCCAGGTCGAAGGCGACGAGCTCGTTGCCCTTGCCCGCGTCGGGCGCGGTGGGCAGGTAGAGGGTGTTGGAGTCCACGGAGGCGGAGCCGCAGGACTGAAGGGACCGCTCGAAGCCGCGCCCGCAGCTTGCCGCGAAACTGCCCTGGCCGGCGACGGTCGCGCGCGGCTTGCCGTCGGGGCCCAGGACGATGATCGAGCGTTCCTTCTTCTCGTCGTTGCCGATGTCGAGCACGATCGGGTCGAGCGCGTACACGGTGGTGACCTTGAAGCCCTTGGGGAGCCGGTAGCTCCAGGTCTTCTTCCCGGTGACCGGGTCGGCGTCCTGGACCTCGACCGTGTGGTCCTCGTCCTGGCAGGTCGCCACCGCGATCGCCTTGCCGTTGCCGGCGGCGTACTCGTTCGGCTGGCAGCCGTCGGGCTGCTTGGAGGAGAAGAGCTTGTCGCCGGTGGAGACCTTGAACGCGCTGCTCTGTCCCAGCCGGCTGACGATGACCGTGTCACCGGTGATGGCGAGGTTCGGGGAGCTGAAGATGTCGAAGAGGCCCTCCTTGGGCACCTCGTGCGACCAGCCCTCCTTGCCCGTCTTGAGGTCGACCATCCGCATCTGGTTGCAGTTGGCGGAGTCGGACTCGCCGTCCATGTACATGACGACGGTCTTGCCGTCGGCGGTGGTCTGGCCGGTGACGCCGCAGACGACCGCCGGGAAGGCCATCGTCCACTTCTCCTTGCCGTCGGCCGCCGCGTAGCCGGTGAGGGTCTTCCAGACCGACTTGACGACGGTGCCGCCGACGATCCACTGGCCCGTGGCGTCGACGCCCGAGCCGGGTCCGTCGATCTTGCTGGTCTTGAGCCAGAGGACCTTGTCCTCGCCCTGCTTGCGGCCGGCGTTGAGGTCGCTCGCCGTAGCCCCGCCGTTGCCGCTGCCGTCGCCGCTGTCCACGGAGGCGGAGGCGGACGGCTTGTCGTCGGCGGGCGTCGATCCCTGCGCGACGGGCTGGTCCTTGCCCTTGCCCTCGCCCTTGAAGAAGGCGAAGTACGCACCGGTGCCGAGTATGAGCACGCCGGCGACGGCGGCCGCGATCAGCACGGTCGCCCGCTTCTTCGACGGCGGCGGCATCCCGGGGGCACCCATCGGCACGCCGGGCGGCATGTGCGGGGGCGGCGGCGGGAAGCCGTGGCCGCCGCCCGGGGGCTGCTGACCGTACGGCGGCTGCTGTTGGGGCTGCTGGGCGTACGGGTTCTGGCCGCCGGGCGGCGGGTAGCCGTAACCGGGCTGCGGCGGACCGGGCAGGTGCCCGTAACCGGAAGGCGTTGGCGGCTGGTTCGGCGGCTGGGGCGGCTCGGTCATCAGCGCTAACCTTCGGCGTCGGGTGGCGGGGGGATGACCTTTCTATCACTGACAGCGCGCATACATCGGGCCGGTCCACCCCCTGTTCCCAAGGGAGGACCGGCCCGTGACGCCGCCGTTATCCGGCCAGTTGCAAACGGGAGCGCTCAGGCCTCCTCCGCCAGCTCCAGCCAGCGCATTTCCAACTCGTCCCGGCCCGAGATCAGTTCGCGCAGCTCTGCGTCGAGCTTGGCGACCTTGTCGAAGTCGGTGGAATTCTCGGCGATCTGGGCGTGCAGGCCGCTCTCCCGGTCCGCCATCTTGTTGAGCTGCCGCTCGATCTTCTGCAGCTCCTTCTTCGCGGCGCGGGAGTCGCCCGAGGCGGTCGACTTGGCCGCGGCCGGCGCGGGCGCCGGGGCGGCCGCCTCGATCATCCGCCGACGGCGCTCCAGGTACTCGTCCAGACCGCGCGGCAGCATCCGCAGGCTCGCGTCCCCGAGCAGCGCCATCACCGTGTCGGTGGTGCGCTCGATGAAGAACCGGTCGTGGGAGATCACGATCATCGAGCCGGGCCAGCCGTCGAGGAGGTCCTCAAGCTGGGTGAGGGTCTCGATGTCGAGGTCGTTGGTGGGCTCGTCGAGGAACAGGACGTTCGGCTCGTCCATCAGCAGCCGCAGGATCTGCAGCCGGCGCCGCTCACCACCGGACAGGTCACCGACCGGCGTCCACTGCTTCTCCTTGGTGAAGCCGAACTGCTCGCACAGCTGGCCCGCCGTCATCTCGCGTCCCTTGCCGAGGTCGACCCGGTCGCGCACGCGCTGGACGGCCTCCAGGACCCGCAGGGAGGGGTCGAGTTCGCCGACCTCCTGGGAGAGGTAGGCGAGCCGGACGGTCTTGCCGACGGTGACGGAGCCGGCCGCGGGCTGGACCTCGCCCTGGGTGCGGGCGGCCTCGGCGAGGGCCCGCAGCAGGGAGGTCTTCCCGGCGCCGTTGACACCGACGAGGCCCACGCGGTCGCCGGGGCCCAGGTGCCAGGTGAGGTGCTTGAGCAGCGTCTTCGGCCCGGCCTGGACGGTGACGTCCTCCAGGTCGAACACGGTCTTGCCGAGGCGGGCGTTGGCGAACTTCATCAGCTCGGAGGTGTCGCGCGGCGGCGGCACGTCGGCGATGAGCTCGTTGGCCGCCTCGATGCGGTAGCGCGGCTTGGAGGTGCGCGCGGGGGCGCCGCGGCGCAGCCAGGCCAGCTCCTTGCGCATCAGGTTCTGCCGCTTGGACTCCTCGGTGGCGGCGATCCTGTCGCGCTCGGCGCGGGAGAAGACGTAGTCGCTGTAGCCGCCCTCGTACTCGTGGACGTCACCGCGCTGCACGTCCCACATGCGGGTGCAGACCTGGTCCAGGAACCAGCGGTCGTGCGTGACGCAGACCAGGGCGGAGCGGCGCTCCTGGAGGTGTTTGGCCAGCCAGGAGATGCCCTCGACGTCGAGGTGGTTGGTGGGCTCGTCGAGCACCAGGAGGTCCTGGTCGGCGATGAGCAGCTGGGCGAGCGCGATGCGGCGGCGCTCGCCGCCGGAGAGCGGGCCGATGACGGTGTCGAGGCCCTGCCCGAAGCCGGGCAGGTCCAGGCCGCCGAAGAGGCCCGTCAGCACGTCGCGGATCTTCGCGTTGCCGGCCCACTCGTGGTCCGCCATGTCCCGGATGATCTCGTGGCGGATGGTGGCCGCGGGGTCGAGGGAGTCGTGCTGGGTGAGTACGCCCATGCGCAGGCCGCCGGACTGGGTGACCCGGCCGGTGTCGGGCTCCTCCAGCTTGGCGAGCATCCGGATGAGGGTGGTCTTCCCGTCGCCGTTGCGGCCGACGACACCGATCCGGTCCCCCTCGGACACGCCGAGGGAGATGCCGTCGAGCAGGGTACGGGTTCCGTACACCTTGCTGACTGCCTCGACATTGACCAGATTGACGGCCATCAGACGCGCTCCAGGTAAGGGGGGTGGATCAGCCCCTCAGCCTAACCCTCCGGGGGGCGGCGGATCGTTCCACCAGGAGCCAGCCGCCCAGCGCCATGCCGATCGCGGCGGGGGCGGTGAGCGGGAGCGCGACCAGGGTGGCGCTGTGGCCGTGCAGGAGGCCGCCCAGGCCTGTCATGGACAGCCCGAGGATGCCGAGCAGGCACAGGGTGATCCCGGCGGCGGCCAGGGGTCCGCGACCGGGGGCGGCGCCGCTGTCGCCGGGGGCCTCGAAACGCCGGAAGGCGGCCACGAGTACGCCGGTCAGCGCGGCCGCGGCCACCATCCGCACCGGCACCTGCGCCCACCACGCGGCGGAGGCGGGGTCGGGGAGTGCGAAGCCGAGGCCGAGCTGGAGGGCGTACACCGCCAGCATGGCGGTGAGGTGCCACAGGAAGGCGGTCATGGCGATCCCGTTGGCGGCGACGACCGCGCGCCAGGCGCGGGGCCGGGCCAGCAGCCGGCCGGCGGGGCGCCGCAGCAGCTCCACGGCCCCGACGAGCCACATCCCGTGGCACAGCAGGGCGAGGGTGGGCGGGGCCATGTTGGACACCTTCTCGCCGGGCATTCCGACCATGGAGAGCGGGTACGGCCCGTACGCGACCAGGGCGACGGCGCCCAGCAGTCCGGCGGCGGCGAGCCCGGCGGGGCGCCGCGGGCGGCGCAGGCGGCCGTCGGCGCGCAGGAAGCCGAGCTGGTGGACGGCGAGCCAGACGAAGCCGAAGTTCAGGAACTCGACGTACGGCACACCGAGGGCGAAGCGCAGTACGTCCACGAGCGCGGCGGCGCCCGCGAGCAACCCGAAGGCGCCCCAGCCCCACCGCTCGTGCAGCCTGAGCAGGGGCGGGGTGAAGGCGACCATGGCGAGGTAGATCCCGATGAACCACAGCGGCTGCGTCACCAGCCGCAGCGCGGCCCCGGACAGCCGCCCGTCACCGCCGCCGGCGAGCTGCACGGCGAGTGCGAAGGCGGTCCAGACGAGGACGAAGACGAGGGTGGGCCGCAGCAGCCGCCGCAGCCGGGCCCGCAGGAAGACGGCGTACACGGGCCCGTCGGCCTTGCGGCGCACGGACCGGTAGGACAGGGCGTGGGAGAACCCGCCGACGAAGAAGAACACGGGCATGACCTGCAGCCCCCAGGTGAGCACCTGCAGCGCCGGCAGCACCGCGAGCAGGTTCCCTATACCGTCCCCGCTGACGGCGGCCATCAGCCAGTGCCCGCAGATGACGGTACCCAGCGAGGCGACGCGCAACAGGTCGACGTACCGGTCCCGCGCGGGGGGCGTCGCGGCGGCGAGTTCGCGTGTGCTGACTGTCATGGCCCCACGGTCGCGGCCGACCGCCGCCTCCCGACAGGGTGCGGGTACTCAACTCCCGTCTGAGTACGGGTGCGTGCGACCCCGCTACCGCGGCGCCGCGGGGTCAGGACGGCAGGACCGTCGCGCCCGGGGCGGGGGAGGCGGCCACGCGCGTCGCGCGGCAGGTGCCGGACGCGGCCAGGGCCGCGGCGACCTTCTCGGCGGATTCCGGGTCCCGGCACAGGAAGGCCGTCGTGGGCCCCGACCCCGAGACCAGCGCGGCCAGCGCACCGGCTTCGGTGCCCGCCGCCAGGGTGTCGGCCAGGCGCGGCCGCAGCGAGAGCGCGGCGGGCTGGAGGTCATTGGCCAGGGTCGCCGCCAGCGCGTCCGGGTCACCCGAGGCGAGGGCCGCCAACAGGGCCGGCGAGGCCTGCGGGACCGGGATCCCGCGCCCCTCGGCGAGCCGGTCGAACTCGCGGAACACCGCCGGGGTGGACAGCCCGCCGTCGGCCACGGCGAACACCCAGTGGAACGCCCCCGCCTCCAGCGGGGCCAGCACCTCACCCCGCCCCGTGCCCAGCGCCGCGCCGCCCACCAGGCTGAAGGGGACGTCGCTGCCCAGCTCGGCGCAGATGTCGAGCAGTTCCTCGCGCGGGGTGCCCAGCCCCCACAGCGCGTCGCAGGCCAGCAGGGCCGCCGCGCCGTCGGCGCTGCCGCCCGCCATGCCGCCCGCGACCGGGATGTTCTTGGCGATGTGGAGGTGTACTGCGGGGTCGAGCCCGGCCCGGGCCGCGAGCGTCTCGGCCGCCCGCGCCGCCAGGTTCGTACGGTCCAGCGGCACCTGGTCGGCGTCCGGGCCGGCGCAGGTGACCGTCAGCTCGTCGGCGGGGGTCACGGTGACCTCGTCGTACAGGGAGACCGCGAGGAACACGTTGGCCAGGTCGTGGAAGCCGTCGGGCCGCGCCGCGCCGACCGCCAGCTGCACGTTGACCTTCGCCGGAACCCGTACGGTCACGCGCGCCGCCGCGCTCACAGCGCGGGCCTCTCCGCCGCCGGCTTGTGCTCGGCGATCGCGGCGAACTGCTCCACCGTCAGCGACTCCCCGCGCGCCTGCGGCGAGATGCCCGCGGCGACCAGGGCCGCCTCCGCGCCCGCCGCCGACCCGGCCCAGCCGGCCAGCGCCGCGCGCAGCGTCTTGCGGCGCTGGGCGAAGGCCGCGTCGACCACGGCGAAGACCTGCGCCTTGGTGGCGGTGGTCTTGATCGGCTCGGTGCGCCGCACGAGCGAGACGAGACCGGAGTCGACGTTGGGCGCGGGCCAGAAGACCTTGCGGCCGATGGACCCGGCGCGCTTGACGTGCGCGTACCAGTTGGCCTTGACGGAGGGCACCCCGTACACCTTGTTGCCCGGCTCGGCGGCGAGCCGGTCGGCGACCTCCGCCTGCACCATGACCAGGGTCCGCTCGATGCTCGGGAACCGGTCGAGCATGGTCAGCAGCACCGGAACGGCCACGTTGTACGGCAGGTTCGCGACGAGCGCGGTCGGCGCCGGGCCGGGCAGTTCCTTTACGAGCATCGCGTCGGAGTGGACCAGCGCGAAGCGGTCCTTCTTCTGCGGCATCCGCGCCTCGATGGTCGCGGGCAGCGCCGCGGCCAGG
Organism: Streptomyces sp. NPDC060028; assembly: GCF_042736725.1. Lineage (NCBI taxonomy): Bacteria > Bacillati > Actinomycetota > Actinomycetes > Kitasatosporales > Streptomycetaceae > Streptomyces > Streptomyces sp. NPDC060028. The sequence goes on from NZ_JBHWVJ010000004.1 coordinate 135,508, forward strand.
ATGTCGTCGATCTCGACGGCGACGACCCGGTCCGCGGCCTCCAGCAGCGCGAGCGTCAGCGAGCCCAGACCCGGCCCGACCTCGACGACCACGTCGTCCGGCCGCACCTCGGCGGTGCGCACGATCCGGCGCACCGTGTTGGCGTCGATGACGAAGTTCTGCCCCTTCTGCTTCGTCGGGCGTACGCCGAGGGCGTCGGCCAGCTCTCGGATGTCGGCCGCGCCGAGAAGGGCGTCGGAAGTCTTTTCGGGCTGCTGCTCTGCGGTGCTCACCGGTAAAGCCTACGGCCGCAGTGGGGCCAGGGACTCGCCCCCCGCTGCACGTAGAGCTTCTTCGCCCGGTACGTCTGTTCCGGGCCCGGGGCGTCCTGGGGGCGGCCGCTGCCGCCGAGGGCCTGCCAGGTGCGGACGTCGAACTGGTAGAGGCCGCCGTACGTCCCTGACGGGTCGGTCGCGGCGGGGCGGCCGCCGGACTCGCACTGGGCCAGGGCGCCCCAGTCGAGGCCGTCCGCTCCGGCGACGGAGGCGGGCAGTGGCTTCGTGCCGACCTTGACGAGTTGCGTGACGGGCTCGCGGACCGTCTCCTCGGCGATCCGGCGGGGTTTTTGGGGGACGCCGTTGACGGTGCGCACGCTGTACGTGGCCCGGCGCGCCCCGGGGCGACCGGCGCGCTCGACGACCTCGGTGCCGGCGAAGAGGGCGGCGTCCTTGACCTTCTCGGTCTCGTACGGGATGCGTTCCTCGCGGACTTCGCGGGTGCCGGTGATGCGGAGCACGGTGACGGTCTGGCCGTCGCGCGGGAAGGCGCCGGGCGCCACCGAGGTGGTGTCCTGGCCGTGCAGGGTGATGCCCGCCTGGCCGAGGGCCTCCTGGACGGTGGCGGCGTTGGTGCGCAGGGTGGTCTCGCGGCCGTCGGCCATGAAGGTGATGCTGCGTTCGGTGCGCACGGCGAGGGTCAGGCCGGCGCGCGGTACGGGGGCGGTGCGCGGGGCGGAGAGGTAGGCGCCTTCGGCGCGGATGCCGAACTGGCGCAGGGCCCCGTCCACGGTGCGGGCGGTGGTCCACACCTGGCGCTGCTGTCCGTCGAGGGTGAGCCGCAGGGGGCGGCCGTAGCGGACGACGACCGTCTCTCCGTCGTCCAGGGCCTCTCCCGGGGCCGGGGCGACGAGGTCGTGGGGGCCGACGCCGAGGCCTTCGGCACCGAGCAGTTCGTCGACGTCGTCGGCGAAGGTGTGCAGGGTCTGCGGGACCCCGTCCACGGTGAGCCGCACCGTCTTGTCGGCGGCGACGAAGGCCGTGGTGCCGCCCGCCAGGAACGCGACGACCAGGGCCTGGGGCACGATCCGCCGCCAGGTCCCGGCGGGGGTGGGCGCGAGGAGGGCGCCGGAGCGCCGGGCTCCCGGCCCGGCGGCGGCCCGGCGCCGCCCGGTGCCGCGCCCCGGGACCGGCAGGACCGGCTCGGGCGGGGTGGGTTCGGGCAGGACCGGCTGGGGCAGGACGGACGGGCCCGCTTCGGTGCGCCGGCGGCGGCCGGTGGGCGGCTGCGCCTGCGGCTCGGGCGCCCTGCCCCGGGCCCGGCGCCCCGACCCGCCCCGGGGCGATGGCACGCCGGGCCCGGGCTCCCGATGGGGCCCCGGCTCGGGGCTCCGGGACGGCGCCGGGGCCGGGGCCGGCCAGGACACCGGGCCGGTCCCTTCCCCGTACACCCCCGTGAAAGGGCTATCGCTCACGACGCTCGCTCCACTGGTCCGTCCCCGCTGCTCCGGGCACGGCACCCTAGCGGAGCGACCGTCACTCACCAAAGCCGGGCGGCTACCCAGTGTGGCGAACGGGTGTGCGTCAGTACCCGAACGCGCGCGCAGTGTTCGCGGCCAGCGCCGTCGCCATGGCGTCCTCGTCGATGCCGCGGGCCGCCGCCATCGCCCGTACCGTCAGCGGAATGAGGTACGGCGCGTTGGGCCGTCCGCGGTACGGCGCCGGGGTCAGGTACGGCGCGTCCGTCTCGACCAGCACCAGCTCCAGGGGGGCCACCGCCAGGGCCTCGCGCAGCGGCGCGGCGTTCTTGAAGGTGACCGTCCCGGCGAAGGACATGTAGTACCCGGCGGCGGCGCACTCGCGGGCCATCTCCGCGTCCCCGGAGTAGCAGTGGAACACCGTGCGCTCCGGCGCGCCCTCCTCGCGCAGGACGCGCAGCACGTCGGCGTGGGCCTCGCGGTCGTGGATCACGAGTGCCTTGCCCTGCCGCTTGGCGATCTCGATGTGGGCCCGGAAGGAACGCTCCTGCGCGGCCATGCCCTCGGGGCCGGTGCGGAAGTAGTCGAGTCCGGTCTCGCCGACCGCCTTCACGTGCGGGAGCGCGGCGAGCGCCTCGATCTCGGCCAGCGCGTCGTCGAGCGCGCCCTCGCCGCCGCCGGCCCGCGCGCCCTGCCGCGACCATCCGTCGGGGTCGCCGTGCACGATGCGGGGGGCTTCGTTCGGGTGAAGGGCCACGGCCGCGTGGACGTTCTCGTACGCGGCGGCCGTCTCGGCGGCCCAGCGCGAGCCCTTCACGTCGCAGCCGACCTGTACCACGGTGGTCACGCCGACGGAGGCGGCCTTGGCCAGGCCCTCCTCGACGGTGCCGGACTGCATGTCCAGGTGGGTGTGGGAGTCCGCCACCGCCACCCGGAGGGGCTCGGGCAGCGGCGGCGGTGCGTCCTTCGAAGCGGTGCTCGTGGTGCTCATGCGCCCGATCTTATGACCGGCGCAGCAGCCCCATCAGGCGGGCGAACAGGCCCCGGCGCCGGCCGGCCTCGTCGATGGAGACGGGTCCCGGCGCGTCGTGCAGGTGAGTCGCCTTGCGCGGCTTCGGGGGCTTGGGGGCCCGGGGGACGTTCTCGCCCGCGGGCACCGGTCCGGCGATCCCGGGGGCGATGCGGTGGTGGTAGAGGTGGTCGATCATGCCGAGGACGGAGGAGACCTGGCCGGCCCGCATGATGCGTACGACGTGGCCGCCGCAGTTGTGGCAGGTCGGGTTCGACAGCGGAGAGGGCACCCGCTCCCCGTTGACCGTGTACATGATGAACGGCTGACCCTTGCCGTCGACGTGGTGTTCGATCTCGCACGCCTGCTCCCAGCCGTACCCGCACTTCATGCAGGCGAACGAATAGGCCTCGTGCACGGTCTGCACGGCAGGTGCGGAGACGGCGGGTACGGCGACGGGTACGGGTACCGGGGTGTCAGCGATCTCACTCATGCCAGCTCCTCTTGTTCCACTGGTGCCATTGCCAGTGGACGCCTCTTCGGGCGGGAGCGCATCAGGCCATGTCCAGTATTGGACGGTCTTTGGCCCACTCATGCCCAAAGCGCCCGGCGCGCGGTCTGAGCTTTGCTTTTCAGGTTAGCTCTTTACCGACTTACGGCATCTTTTGTGCCGCATTCTTTGCCGCCACGACCGCGTCGAAGACCTCGCGCTTGGGTACCCCCGCCTCCGCCGCGACCGCGGCGATCGCCTCCTTGCGACGCTCCCCCGCCTCCTCGCGCACCTGCACCCTGCGCACCAGCTCCTCGGCGTCCACGTCGCCCGGCGCCGCGGCCGGGGCGCCCTCGACGACGACGGTGATCTCGCCGCGGACGCCCTCCGCCGCCCAGGCGGCCAGCTCGCCGAGTCCGCCGCGCTTGATCTCCTCGTACGTCTTGGTCAGCTCGCGGCACACGGCGGCCCGGCGGTCCGCGCCGAAGACCTCGGCCATCGCGGCCAGGGTGTCGTCGAGCCGGTGCGGGGCCTCGAAGTAGACGAGCGTGCGCCGCTCGCCCTCCACCTCGCGCAGCCGGCCCAGGCGCTCGCCCGCCTTGCGCGGCAGGAACCCCTCGAAGCAGAACCGGTCCACCGGCAGACCGGACAGTGCGAGTGCGGTGAGTACGGCGGAGGGCCCGGGTACGGCCGTGACCTTGATGTCCTTCTCCACGGCGGCGGCGACCAGCCGGTAGCCGGGGTCGGAGACGGACGGCATGCCGGCGTCGGTCACCAGCAGCACCCGCTTGCCCGCCTGCAGCGCCTCGACCAGCTCCGGGGTGCGTGCGGACTCGTTGCCCTCGAAGTACGACACGACGCGCCCGGTGGTGTGCACACCCAGGCCCTGAGTGAGGCGGCGCAGCCGCCGGGTGTCCTCGGCGGCGACCACGTCGGCCCGCTCCAGCTCGGCCCCCAGGCGGGGCGGGGCGTCGGCGAGGTCGCCGATCGGCGTCCCGGCGAGGACGAGGACGCCGGGGGCGCCGGGCGCGCCCTGGGCGCCGTGGGAGGGGGAGGTGTCGGTGGCGCGGGGCTGGTCAGTGGTCACCGCCCCATCCTCTCAGCCGCCACGGCCGGCCCGGCCGTCGCTGCCGTCCCGGCCGCCGCCCGCCCGGCCCGGCCGTCGCCGCCGCGACGCACGACGCTCCTTGATCCCCCGGGCACTGGGGTACGCACAGCCGCGTTCCCTACGATGACCCGGTGACCAGTACCGCGACGCCGCCGCCCAGCCCCGCGGGGGCCCCGCCCGCCTCCGAGGCGGGGCGCGACTCCGACGCCCAGCCGTCCGTCTGGCTGCGCCGCCTGCGCGGCTTCGGCTACGCGCCGCCCGCGGGGGCCGCCCGCCGCGCGGACGTCCGTACCCGGCTGGTGCCCCCGTACGCGCAGCCCTCGGGGCAGCTGTGGACGGCCCTGGGCGTCCCGGCCGCGGAGAGGGCCACCTGGCAGCGGGTGCTGGCATGGGCGGGGCCGCTGCTGGTGGCGCTGGTCGCCGGGGTGCTGCGGTTCGTGCACCTGGGCAGCCCGAAGGCGGTGATATTCGACGAGACGTACTACGCCAAGGACGCCTGGGCCACGATCCGGCAGGGCTACGAGTCGAGCTGGCCCAAGGACATCGACAAGTCGATCCTCGCCAACCCCGACGGGGTCCCGCTGCCCCTGGACCCGGGCTACGTCGTGCACCCGCCCGTCGGCAAATGGGTGATCGGGCTCGGCGAATGGATGTTCGGCTTCGACCCGTTCGGCTGGCGGTTCATGACCGCCCTGCTCGGCACCCTGTCCGTGCTGATGCTGTGCCGCATCGGGCGGCGCCTGTTCCGCTCGACCTTCCTCGGCTGCCTGGCGGGCGCGCTGATGGCGGTGGACGGCCTGCACCTGGTGATGAGCCGGACCGCCCTGCTCGACCTGGTCCTGATGTTCTTCGTCCTGGCCGCCTTCGGGGCCCTGGTCATCGACCGGGACAAGGCGCGGGCCCGGCTCGCGGCGGCGCTCCCGGTGGACGAGGAGGGCCGCACCCGGCCGGACCTGCGGATCGCCGAGACGCTGGGCCTGGGCTGGCGCCCGTACCGGATCCTGGCCGGCGTCTGCCTGGGCCTGGCCTTCGGCACGAAGTGGAACGGCCTGGTCGTGCTGGCGTTCTTCGGCGTCCTGACCGTGCTGTGGGACGCCGCGGCCCGGCGCACCGCGGGCGCGGGCGCCCCGTACGCGGCGATGATGCGCCGCGACGCGCTGCCCGGCTTCCTGTCGACCGTGCCGGTGGCGGTCGCCGTGTACCTGATGTCGTGGCTGGGCTGGATCCTGAGCCCGGACAACGGCAAGGGCGGCTACTTCCGCGACTGGGCGGCCAAGAACGACCAGGGCAGCTCGCTGTCCTTCCTGCCGGAGTGGCTGCGCAGCCTGTGGCACTACGAGACCGAGGTCTACAAGTTCCACGTCGGCCTGACCTCGGGGCACACGTACGAGTCCAACCCCTGGAGCTGGCTGGTCCTCGGGCGGCCCGTCTCCTTCTTCTACGAGTCCCCCGCGCCCGGCACCGACGGCTGCCCGGGGACGGAGACGGCCAAGTGCGCCCGCGAGGTGCTGGCCCTGGGCACGCCGCTGCTGTGGTGGGCGGGCTGCTTCGCGCTGCTGTACGTGCTGTGGCGCTGGCTGCTGCGCCGCGACTGGCGGGCGGGCGCGATCGCGTGCGCGCTGGCCGCGGGCCTGCTGCCCTGGTTCAACTACCAGGAGCGGACCATCTTCTACTTCTACGCGGTGGTCTTCGTCCCGTACCTGTGCCTGGCGGTGGCGATGATGATCGGCGCCCTGCTGGGACCGGCGGGCCCCTCGGAACGCCGGCGCGCGCTGGGGGCGATCGGGGCGGGGGTCCTGGTGCTCCTGATCGTGTGGAACTTCATCTACTTCTGGCCCATCTACACCGGCCAGTCCATCCCGATGGACTCCTGGCGGGGCCGCATGTGGCTGGACACCTGGGTCTGAGGGCGGGTGAGGGCGGGTCAGACAGCAGGTCCGGCGGCATGTGACGGTCCGGTAACAACCGCACGTGCGTTCGCTCCCTCGGCGTAAAGTCCGCACCAAGAGTTCTTGAACACGTTCAGGAGCCATCAACGGGGGAACGGGGACTTACGTGAACGGGGCGACGAAGGGTGCCATCGTCGGGGGCACATTGCTCGCGATGCTGGGCGGGGCCGGGTACGGGGTGTACGCGCTGGTCGGGGACGCCGGCGACACGGGGGACGACAAGAAGAGCAGCGCGGCCGGCGCGGCGCCGCACAAGCCGGAGAAGGGCAGCGGGCCCGTCAGCGAGAAGGAGATCGCCGAGACCGCCAAGGCGTTCCTCGCCGCGTGGGCGGCCGGGGACGCTCCGGCCGCCGCCGCCCTGACGAACAACGCGCAGGACGCCCAGCCGGCCGTCGCCGACTACAAGGCCAAGGCCTACGTGGCCAAGGCCGCGATCACTGCGGGCACGCCGGCCGGCACCACGGTGCCGTTCACCGTCGCCGCCGAGATCACGTACGAGGGCGTGACCAAGCCCCTGGCGTACGAGTCCAAGCTGACGGTGGTGCGCGGGATCACCAGCGGCCTGCCGCTGGTGGACTGGCAGCCCGAGATCATCCACCCGCAGCTCCAGAAGGGCGACAGACTGCGCGCGGGCACCCCGGCGAGCCCGCCGGTCAAGGCCGTCGACCGCAACGGCAAGGAGCTGACGGCCGAGCAGTACCCGTCCCTGCGCCCGGTGCTGGACGCGCTGCGCAAGACGTACGGGGAGAAGGCGGGCGGCGCCGCCGGCGCCGAGGTGTGGATCGAACCGGCCGCGCAGGACGCCCCCCGGCGGAGCCTGCTGACGTTGGTGGAGGGCAAGCCGGGGCAGATCGAGACCGTGCTGGACGCCGATGTGCAGGCGGCCGCGGAGAAGGCGGTCGGACGGTTCGCCGAGGCCTCGGTGGTCGCCGTCAAGCCGAGCACCGGGGACATCCTGGCCATCGCCAACCACCGCAAGGACGGCTACGACGCGGCCGTGCTCGGCGGGCGCGCCCCCGGGTCCACGATGAAGATCGCGACGGCGGCGATGCTGCTCGACCGGGGGCTGGTGGCGGCCGACAAGGTGGCCGAGTGTCCGGCGACGGTGCCGTGGGACGGCCGCACCTTCAAGAACCTGAACGGCCTCAAGCTCGACAACGAGCCCTTCGCGACGAGTTTCGCCCAGTCCTGCAACACCGCTTTCATCAAGCAGATCAAGCAGGTGGGCGACAACGCGGCGCTGCCCAAGGAGGCGCGCGAGGTCTTCGGCATCGGCGAGGAGTGGAAGATCGGCATCCCGAGCTTCCCGGGGGAGGTCCCGGACGCGTCGGGTGCGGCGGCGGCCGCGGAGTACATCGGCCAGGGCCAGATCCGGATGAACCCGCTGAACATCGCGTCCATCACGGCGACCGCGCGGACGGGGGTGTTCCGCCAGCCGGTGATCGTCAAGGCCTCGCTGGACGGCCGCGACCTCGCGCGGGCCAAGCGGCCGATGAAGCCGGGGGTGGCGGCGCAGCTCGTACGCATGATGAAGCTGACGGCCACCAGCGGGACGGGGCGCGGCGCGATGGCCGCGGTCGGCGGCTCGGACAAGGGCGCGAAGACCGGCTCGGCGGAGGTCGACGGCGCGGGCAGCCCGGACAGCTGGTTCACGGGCTTCAGCGGTGACGTGGCGGCGGCGGCGATGGTCGAGGCCGGCGGCCACGGCGCGGACGCGGCGGGCCCGATCGTGGCCCAGGTCCTGAACTCCTGACCCGCTCTCCGGGGCTCCGTTGGTCAGCGGAGCCCGGCAGCGGAGCCCCCGGCAGCGGAGCCGCACGCGCAAAAACCGGCCGCGCCCGGGGCGGGGGCGGCGGTAGCGTCGGCGCATGACGACTCCGCACCCCCGCTTCGCCGAAGCCCTCGCCGAGCTCGGCCTCGACGACCTGGACGTCCGTACCTTCCCCGACGGCACCCGCACCGCCGCCGACGCCGCCGCGGCGATCGGCTGCGAGCTCAGCCAGATCGCCAAGTCGCTGGTCTTCGCCGCGGACGGCGTCCCCGTGCTGGTCCTGATGGACGGGGCCTCCCGCGTGGACGTGGACGCGGTGCGCCGGGAGCTCGGCGCGGGGAAGGTGACCCGCGCCGACGCCGCGCTGGTGCGCGAGACCACCGGGTACGCGATCGGCGGCGTGCCGCCCTTCGGCCACCGCACCCGCACCCGCGTCCTCGCGGACCGTTCCCTGCTCGCGCACGAGGTGGTCTGGGCGGCCGCCGGCACCCCGGACTCGGTGTTCCCGATGCCCCCGCGGGACCTCATCGGGCATGCGGGGGCCGTACTGGCCGACGTACGGGAGCGCTAGGACCCGGAGGGCTGGAGGGCCGATCGCAGGGCCCGGACCAGGGTCTGGGCCCGCGGGTCGGCGGTGACCGACTTGGCGTGGGCGTTGGTGACGTAGCCGAAGCCGATGCCCGCCTCCGGGTCCGCGAAGGCCAGCGAGCCACCGCGGCCCGGGTGCCCGAAGGAGGCCGGGGACAGCAGCGGCGAGGCGGGCCCGTGCAGCATGTAGCCCGGGCCGAAGCGGGTGGCGACCACCAGGACCCGGTCGGGGCCGGCCGAGAACTCCCGCCCGGCCAGTGCCGTCGTGGCCGGGGTGAAGATCCGGGCGCCGTCCTCGACCACGCCGATCGTGGCGGCGTAGAAGCGGGCCAGGGCGCGCGCCGTGCCGATGCCGGCCGAGCCGGGCAGTTCGGCGGCCTGGTAGACGGGGTCGTTCTCGTCCGGCAGGGGGTCGATGGCGGCGAAGGCGCGGCGGGTGAGGGAGTCCGGGTCGGCGTACGCCTCGGAAACGTTTCTCCTCGGCCGGGTCCGCAGCAGCCCCGCGCTCTGCGGCGGCTCGACCGGCGCCACCCGGCCCACCCGGTGCGCCTCGGCCTCCGGCAGGCCGATCCAGAAGTCGAGCCCGAGCGGCTCGGCGATCTCCTCCGCCAGGATCCCGCCGACGGTCCGGCCGGTCGCCCGCAGCACCAGCTCCGACAGCAGCCAGCTGAAGGTCTGCGCGTGGTAGCCGTGCCCGGTGCCGGGCTCCCAGAAGGCCTGCTGCGCGGCGACCGCACGCGGTCCGGACACCCCGTCCGCCGCCTGCGCCATGGTCAGGCCGCGGTCCAGCGCGGGCACCCCGGCCTGGTGCGCGAGCAGGTGGCGGACCAGGGTCTTGTCCTTGCCGCCCGCCTCGAACTCCGGCCAGTACGAGCTCACGGGCGCGTCCAGGTCCAGCAGCCCGCGCTGGTGCAGCAGCAGCGGCACGGCGGCGGCCACGCCCTTGGTGGCGGAGCGGACGATCTGCGCGGTGTCCTCGGTCCAGGGCTCCGTGCCGTTCGCGTCCTTCGTGCCGCCCCACAGGTCCACGACCTTGCGGCCGTCCCGGTACACGGACACGGCCGCGCCCCGGTCCCCGAGCACCTCGAAATTGCGTACGAACGCGTCCCTGACGGGCTCGAAGCCCTCCGTCACCACACCCTGGATGTCCACGAGCGGTCCAACGCGCCGGGGCCTGCGCTTATGCCTCCGCGATCCGAGCCGCCGCCGTCCGAGCCGCCGTCCGGGCCGTAGTCCGGGCCGTAGTCCCCTACGCCACCGACACCGAGCGCGGATCGAAGCCGAAGGGGAGTTCCAGGCGGTGGGCCCGCATCAGCTCCTCGTCGCACAGCAGGTCCTGCGTGCGGCCGTCCGCCGCGATGACCCCCTCACTGAGGATCACCGCGCGCGGGCACAGTTCCAGCGCGTACGGCAGGTCGTGCGTGACCATCAGCACCGTCACGTCCAGCGAGCGCAGGATGTCGGCCAGCTCCCGCCGCGAGGCCGGGTCCAGGTTGGACGAGGGCTCGTCCAGGACCAGGATCTCCGGCCGCATGGCCAGTACGGTCGCCACCGCGACCCGGCGGCGCTGCCCGAAGGACAGGTGGTGCGGCGGCCGGTCGGCGAAATCCGCCATCCCGACCTGCTCCAGGGCCTCCCGTACGCGCATCTCCAGCTCGGCGCCGCGCATCCCGGCGGCGGCCGGCCCGAAGGCCACGTCCTCGCGGACGGTGGGCATGAACAGCTGGTCGTCGGGGTCCTGGAAGACGATCCCGACCCGGCGCCGGATCTCGGCGAGGTGCCGCTTCTCCACCGGCAGCCCGGCCACGGTCACCGAGCCGACCCCGCCGCCCAGGATGCCGTTGAGGTGCAGCACCAGGGTGGTCTTGCCCGCGCCGTTGGGCCCGAGCAGGGCGACCCGCTCGCCCCGGCCCACGGTCAGGTCGACCCCGAAGAGGGCCTGGTGCCCGTCCGGGTAGGCGTAGGCGAGTCCGGACACGTCCAGCGAAGGCGAGGAGGGCGAGGAGGAGGGGTTCACAGTGTCCATCCCATCAGACAGACGGCGAGGGCCGTCACCGGGAGTACGGCCGCGTACGCCCACTGGGCGCGCGTGGCCGCGACTTCGTCGATCACCGGCATGGAACCGGTGTAGCCGCGGCTGACCATCGCGAGGTGGACCCGCTCGCCGCGCTCGTAGGAGCGGATGAACAGCGCGCCGGCGGTCTTGGCGAGCACCCCCCAGTGCCGGATCCCGCTCGCCTCGAAGCCGCGCGAGCGGCGCGCGATCGACATCCGGCGCAGCTCGTCGGTGATCACGTCCCCGTACCGGATCATGAAGGAGGCGATCTGCACGAGCAGCGGCGGCAGCTTCAGCCGCTGCAGGCCCAGGAGCAGCGCCCGCAGCTCGGTCGTCGAGGCGAGCAGTACGGACGCGGCGACGCCGAGCGTGCCCTTGGCCAGCACGTTCCAGGCGCCCCACAGGCCGGAGACGCTGAGCGAGAGCCCGAGGAAGTCGACCCGCTCGCCCTCGGCCACGAAGGGCATCAGGACGGCGAAGGCGACGAAGGGCACCTCGATGAGCAGCCGGCGCAGCAGGAAGCCGGCCGGGATCCGGGCCGCGGCCGTGACCGCCGCGAGGAGGACGGCGTACAGGCCGAAGGCCCACACCGCCTCGCGCGGTGTGGACACGACGACCAGGACGAAGGCGAGGGTCGCGGCGAGCTTGCAGTGCGGCGGCAGCCCGTGGATCGGGGAGTGCCCGTGCCGGTAGAGCTTGTGGGCGTGGCCCGCGCCCACGTCAGGCCGCCGACGAGGCCGTGGAGGCGGCGGTGAGGTCCTCCGCGCGGCGGCGGCGCACCGTCCAGAAGATCCCGGTGCCCACGACGACGGTCGCGCCGACGCCGATGACCCCGGCGAGGCCGCCGGAGAGGCGGGCGTCGCCGACGTCCTTGACGCTGTAGTCGGCGAGCGGGGAGTCGGCGGCGGCGTGCTCGGTCACCTTCCGGTCGATGCCCTTGTCGGCGGCGACCTTCTCCAGGCCGTCGGGGCTGGCGGAGGCGTAGAAGGAGACGAAGCCGGCCAGCACGAGGGCGGTGACCAGGCCGGCGGCCCAGAGTTTCCGCGGGGAGCGGGCGGCTACGGCCACCGGGGCGGGGGCCGCCGCGGGGGCGTCGACCAGTACGCCGCCGACGCGCAGCTTGAGCGGCGCGGCCAGGCCCCGGGCGCCGTGCACCAGGTCGGGCCGTACGGCCAGTACGGCGCCCACGGTCGCGGCCGTGATGGCGGCTTCGCCGATGCCGATCAGGACGTGGACGCCGACCATGGCGCCGAACACCTTGTCGAGGGGCACGTCGGTCGTGCCGCCGAGGGCGTAGAAGAGGGAGAACATGACGGCCGCGCCGGGCACCGAGAACAGGGCGCCGACGAAGGCGGCCGCGGTCACCGAGCGGCGGGTGTCGGGCAGCAGCTTGAGCAGCCCGCGGAAGATCGCGTACGCGACGACCACGGTCACGACGGCCATGTTCACGACGTTGACGCCGAGGGCGGTCAGGCCGCCGTCGGCGAAGAGGACGCCCTGCATGAGCAGCACCACGGACACGCACAGCACACCCGTGTAGGGGCCTACGAGTATCGCGGCGAGCGCCCCTCCCAGCAGGTGGCCGCTGGTGCCGGCGGCCACCGGGAAGTTCAGCATCTGCACGGCGAAGATGAAGGCGGCGACGAGGCCGGCGAGCGGCGCCGCGCGCTCTCCCCCGGATCCTTCGGCCTGGGAGGTGCCCCCGAGCTCGCGGCGTGCGCCGCGGAGGCTGACGGCCACCGCGCCGGCGGCCACCACTCCGGCGGCCACCGAGACGGGTGCGTTGATGAATCCGTCGGGCACATGCATGGAGTGGCTCCGCTTCTCACACAGTCTTTAACCGTTCAAGAATAGTGCCCAGTTGCAAATGGTTGGCAAGAGCGGCGCCGTCACAAATAGTGCCGTGCACTTTCGTCGGAATGTGCGAGGCTGGGGGCAATACGGACGTATATGTTCCGATTCGAGGAGTCTTGTCGATGTCAGCGACCGCCGAGAATCCACCCACGACCGCGACCGCCACCGTTGCCGCCGCCGTCGAGGAGCGGGTCCGTGCCCGCGTCATCACGGACGACCCCCTCTACCGGACCATCCCGGTCGCCCTGCGCTTCGCCTCCGCCGAGCCCTTGGCCGTGCGCATGGTCTTCCCTGCCGACCTCTCCCCCGAGGGCACGGACAACGAGTGGGTCTTCCCCCGCGCCCTCCTGGAGGCCGGCCTCCAGGCACCGACGGGGACCGGCGACGTACGCGTCTGGCCCTGCGGGCGGGTGCAAGCCATCGTGGAGCTCCACTCCCCCGAGGGCGTCGCCGTGATCCAGTTCGACATCGCCGCCCTGCGGCGCTTCCTTCGGCGCACGTACGCCTCCGTCACCCGCTGAGCCCAACGCCGCGCGACGACTCCCACGACACCGGCCCCGCACCTGTCGATCAGGTGCGGGGCCGGTGTCATGCGATCCGAGGATCCGAGGATCCGAGGATCAGACCTTGATCAGCTCGCGGTCCTTGTCCGGGTCCTGCGGGGAGGACGCCTCAAGGTGCTTGCGCAGGCTCTCGCCCTCCACGTCCACGTTCGGCAGGATCCGGTCCAGCCACTTGGGCAGCCACCAGGCCTTGTGGCCGAGCAGTGCGAGCACGGCCGGGACGATGGCCATGCGGACGACGAAGGCGTCGAAGAAGACGGCGACGGCCAGACCGAAGCCGATCATCTTCACCATCTGCTCGCTGGCCCCGATGAAGCCGGAGAACACCGCGATCATGATGACCGCCGCGGCCACGACCACCCGGGCGCTGTACCGGAAGCCGGTCACGACGGCCTGGCCCGGGCGCTCGCCGTGGACGTACGCCTCACGCATGCGGGTGACGAGGAAGACCTCGTAGTCCATGGCCAGACCGAAGACCACGCCCACCATGAAGATCGGCATCATCGACATGATCGGACCGGTCTGCTCCACCCCGAAGAGCGAGCCGAGCCAGCCCCACTGGAAGACCGCGACGACGGCGCCGAGGGCGGCGACCACCGAGAGCAGGAAGCCGAGGGCCGCCTTGAGCGGGACCAGGATCGAGCGGAAGACGAGCATCAGCAGCAGGAAGGCGAGGCCGACGACGAGTGCCAGGTAGGGCAGCAGCGCGTCGTTCATCTTCTGCGAGAAGTCGATGTTCATCGCGGTCGCGCCGGTGACGAGGACGTCGTCCCCGCTGCCCTCGCGGATCGTGTGGACCAGGTTCTCGGTCTCGACGGAGGACGGGCGGTCCTTCGGGATGACGGTGATCACCGAGGCGTCGCCGGCCTCGTTGGTGGTCGGCGGGGTGACCGCGACCACGCCCTCCAGGCCCTTGATCCGGTCGGCCGTCTTCTCGGCAAGTGCCTTGTCGCCGTCCACGACCACCATCAGGGGGCCGTTGAAGCCCGGGCCGAAGCCCTCGGACAGCAGGTCGTACGCCTGGCGCTGGGTGGTGGAGACCGGCTGGGCGCCGTCGTCCGGGAGGCCCATCTCCAGCTTGCTCGCCGGGATCGCGATGGCGCCGAGGCCGATCACGCCGACCAGCAGGACCATCACCGGGCGGCGCAGGACGAAGCGGGCCCAGCGGGTGCCGCCGTTGGGCTTGGCCTCGGTGCCGGCGGGCGCGTCCTTGCCGTTCCCCTTGCCCTTGCCGAACAGCTTGCTCTTCGTACCGGCCGGCAGGACCTTCTTGCCCGCGAAGCCGAGCATGGCCGGGACCAGGGTCAGGGCGACGAGGACGGCGATGACCACGGTGCCCGCGGCCGCGAAGCCCATCTTGGTCAGCATCGGGATGTTGACGACGGCCAGGCCCACCAGGGCGATGACCACGGTCAGACCGGCGAAGACGACGGCGGAGCCGGCGGTTCCGGCGGCCCGTCCGGCCGCTTCGTCCCGCTCGCGGCCCTCGGCGAGCTCCGCGCGGTAGCGGGAGACGATGAAGAGGGCGTAGTCGATGCCGACGGCGAGGCCGATCATCATCGCGAGGGTGGAGGTGGTGGAGCCGAGGTCCAGCACGCTGGCCAGCGCGGTGATGGAGGAGACGCCGATGCCCACGCCGATCAGCGCGGTCACCAGCGGCAGTCCGGCCGCGATCAGCGAACCGAAGGTGATGACGAGGACGATCGCGGCGATGGCGATGCCGATGATCTCGCCGGAGCCCGTGTCGGGGGCGGCCATCAGCGCGTCGCCGCCGATCTCGACGGTGAGGCCGGAGGCCTTGGCCGCGTCGCCCGACTCCTTGAGCGCATCGCGCGTCGGGTCCTTGAGCTCCATGCCGCTGACGGTGTACTTGACGCTCACGTACGCGGTGGAGCCGTCCTGGCTGACGGCCTTGGCCTCGTACGGGTCGGCGACCGAGGAGATCTGCTCCTTGCCCGCGCCGTTCTTCAGGTCCGAGACGATCTTGTTGACCTGGTCCTTGACGGCCGGGGAGTCGACCTTCTCGCCCGCCGGGGCCTTGATGACGATACGGGCGGTGGCGCCGTCGGCGGCCATCCCCGGGAAGCGCTGGTCCAACAGGTCGAAGGCCTTCTGGGCCTCCGTGCCGGGTATCGAGAACGAGCCGGAGGTGGGCGCGGACGCCGACGCCGCGCCGAAGCCGGCGGCGAACAGCAGCGCCACCCAGACGAGGGCGACGAAACGGCGGCGCCGGAAGGCGCCCCTGCCGAGTCGGTAAAGGAAGGTGGCCACGTCGGTGGTTCTCCCGTTCGGGTCGTGGATGGATCAGGGCATGGTGAGCCGGTCCGACGACGAGAGCGGCGTGTCAGGAACAGCGGGCAGATCAGACGCCGAGGGCGGGGAAGACCACGGCGTCGATGAAGTCACCGAGGAAGCACCGGTCGACCGACCGGTCCTCGATCAGCGGGAGCGCGATGAACGCCCCGATGAGCATGTGCGGTACGAAGGCCAGGGCCGGACAGTCCGGGGCGATCTCGCCACGGTCCACGGCCCGCTGCAGCATCAGCTGCAGGCCGGTGATCTCCGGGTCGACCAGCAGGTCCCGCAGCGCCTTGTGGAGCTCCGGACTCTCGTGGACCGCGTGGGCCAGGCCCCGCATGAGCGCGGTGTCCTTCGCCATCTGGTCGTCGTCGGAGTGCTCGATCATGAGGGCGAAGTCCCCGCGCAGGCTCCCCGTGTCGATCTCCCGCAGGGAGACCGGTTGGGTGCACCGCAGGGCTCGCGCGACCAGCTCGGGCTTGCTCCCCCACTGGCGGTAGAGGGTGGCCTTGCTGGACTTCGTACGGGCGGCGACCGCGTCCATGGTCAGCGCTTCGTAGCCGACCTCGCGCAGGAGGTCGAGGACCGCCCCGTGGAGTTCGGCTTCCCGCTCGGGGGTGATCCGGGTGCGGCGCGACATGGCTTCTTCGACCATCTCGGCATCTCCTTCCGGCGTCGCCCATCGAGACGAAACTGTTTCGTACGCCTAAGACGATACCCCTCGACCAAGCGAAACGAAACCGTTCCGTTTCGGTCTGCACAGTGGCGTGGGTCACCTTGGATCACCTGTACGAGTTGCCAGCCCCCCTCGGCGCGGAAAGCATTGGGGGGTGAGTCACGACGTCGCGTACCTCCGGTTCCCGCACCTGCACGACGACCTGCTGTGTTTCGCCACCGAGGACGATCTTTGGGTGGCGCCCTTGGTTCCCCCTGGAGATCCGGTCGGCCGGGCCTGGCGGATCACCGTCGACCGGACCCGGGTCAGCCACCCCCGCTTCTCCCCCGACGGCAGGCACATCGCCTTCACCACGTGGCGCAGCCTCGACCCCGAGATCCACCTCGCCCCCGTGGACGGCGGCCCCGCCCGCCAGCTGAGCTACTGGGGCGCCACCGACACCCGCGTCTGCGGCTGGACCCCGCCCGACGAGGACGGCCGCAGCGACATCCTGGCCGTGTCCTCGCAGAACCAGCCCTTCTCCTACTTCGCCTGGGCCTACAGCCTGCCGACCGACGGCTCCCCCGGCGGCAAGCTCCCCTGGGGCCCGGTCTCGGACATCGCCGTCCACGACAGCGACGGGCCCGGCAGCGAGCGGCGCACCCTGCTGCTGACCGGCAAGCCCCCGCACGAGCCCGCCGCCTGGAAGCGCTACCGGGGCGGTGCCACCGGCCGGCTGTGGCTGCACGGCAAGCGGCTGCTGGAAGGGCTGGAGGGCCACCTCGACTCCCCGATGTTCGTCGGCGGCCGGATCGCCTTCCTCTCCGACCACGAGGGCATCGGCAACCTCTACTCCTGCCTGCCCGACGGGAGCGACCTTCGCCGGCACACCGACCACGGGGAGTACTACGCCCGGCACGCCTCCAGCGACGGCTCCCGGATCGTCTACCAGTGCGCCGGGGACATCTGGCTCGTCGACTCCCTCGCCCCCGACAGCGTCCCGCGCAAGCTGGAGGTCCGCCTCGGCGGCCCCCGCGCGGGACGGCGTACCTACCAGGTGCCGGCCGCCAGCCACGTCGACTCGCTCTCCGTCGACGCCACCGGGCGGGCCAGCGCCGTCGTGGTGCGCGGCAGCCTGTACTGGCTGACGCACCGCGACGGGCCCGCCCGGACCATCGCGGACACCCCGGGCGTGCGGGTCCGGCTGCCCGAGATGCTGGGCAGCGGCGGCCAGGTGGCGTACGTGACGGACGCGGAGGGCGAGGACGCGATCGAGATCGCCTACCTGCCGCGGGCCTCCGGGGAGCGGGAGCCGCGCCGGCTGGCCTCGGGCGAGCTGGGGCGCGTACTGGAACTGCTGTCGGACCCGGACGGCGAGCGGCTCGCCATCGCCTCCAACGACGGGCGGCTGCTCCTGATCGACGCGTCCGAGGATTCCGACGGAGAGGTCAGCGAGCTGATCCGCTCCGTCAACGGGCCGGTCACCGACCTGGCGTTCTCGCCCGACGGGACCTGGCTGACCTGGTCGCACCCGGGCGTCGGGCGTTCGCTGCGGCAGATCAAGATGGCCCGGATCTCGGGTCCCGGCGCGCGCACGGTCGTGGACGTCACCAACGGCCGCTTCGAGGACGAGAGTCCGGTCTTCACCCGGGACGGCCGCTACCTGGCCTTCCTGTCGTGGCGCGGCTTCGACCCGGTCTACGACGTGCACACCGGCGACCTGTCCTTCCCGCTGGGCTGCCGCCCCTATCTGGTGCCGCTCTCCTCGGCGACCCCCTCGCCCTTCGCCTACTCGGCCGACGGCCGCCCCGCGGCGGGCGGGCTCGACCCGGGCGAGGGCGACTCCGACTCCGACTCCGACTCCGGCGCGGTGACCGTGGAGGTGGAGGGGCTGGAGAGCCGGGTCACCCCCTTCCCGGTGTCCGCCTCGAAGTACTCGGCCCTGTACCCGGTGAGCGGCGGCGGGCTGGTGTGGCTGCGCTGGCCCATCTCCGGGGCGCTCGGCGAGACCTTCGCCAACCCGGCCGACACCAGCGGCAAGCCGACGCTGGAGTACTTCGACATCACCAAGGCCCGCAAGACCGAACTGGCCTCCGGGCTCGACTGGTTCGCGGTCAGCGGCGACGGCACGCGGCTGGTGGTGAACGACGACGGCGAACTGCGGGCGGTCCCCGCGACCGAGTCGGGCGACAGTGACTCCACCGTCTACCTGGACCTGCGGCGGATCCTGCACGAGGTGGACCCGGCGGCCGAGTGGCGCCAGGCCTTCGAGGAGGCCGGGCGGCTGATCCGCGCCTACTTCTGGGAGCCGGACAT
Organism: Streptomyces sp. NPDC060028; assembly: GCF_042736725.1. Lineage (NCBI taxonomy): Bacteria > Bacillati > Actinomycetota > Actinomycetes > Kitasatosporales > Streptomycetaceae > Streptomyces > Streptomyces sp. NPDC060028. The sequence goes on from NZ_JBHWVJ010000004.1 coordinate 153,897, forward strand.
GTGCGGCATCGACTGGGACGGGGTGCTGCGCCAGTACCGCCCGCTGGTCGAACGGGTCGCCTCCCCGGACGAGTTCGCCGACCTGATGCGCGAGGTCCTCGGCGAGCTGGGCACCTCGCACGCGTACGTCTCCCCCGCGCGCCGCAACGAAGGCCCCCCGCACTACCAACGGGCCATCGGGCTGCTCGGCGCCAACCTGGTCCCCCGGGACGGGGCCTGGGTCATCGCCCGGATCCTGCCCGGCGAATCCTCCGACTCCAAGGCCCGTTCCCCGCTCGCGGGCACGGGCATCCGCGAGGGCGCGGTCCTCACCCACGTCGACGGCAGGCCGGTGGACCCGGTCGCCGGGCCCTACCCGCTGCTCACGGCGGCGGGCGGCACGACGGTGGAGCTCACCTTCGAGCCCGCGGAGGGCGAGGGCCGGGCCCGGCGGGTGGCGGTCGTACCGCTGGTCGACGAGCGGCCGCTGCGCTACCAGGACTGGGTCTCCAAGCGCCGCGCGGTGGTACGGGAGATCAGCGGCGGCCGGTGCGGCTACCTGCACATCCCCGACATGGGGGGCTCGGGCTGGGCGCAGTTCAACCGCGATCTGCGGATGGAGATGTCGCGGCCGGCCCTGATCGTGGACGTGCGCGGCAACGCGGGAGGGCACATCAGCGAGCTGGTGGTGGAGAAGCTGACCCGCTCGATCCTCGGCTGGGACCTGACCCGTAACGCCCAGCCGGTCTCGTACGCCTCGAACGCGCCCCGGGGTCCGATCGTGGCGCTGGCCGACGAGGCGACCTCCTCCGACGGGGACATGATCACCGCGGCCTTCAAGCTGCTGGGGCTGGGCCCGGTGGTCGGGCAGCGCACCTGGGGCGGGGTGGTCGGCATGACCGGCCGGCACACCCTCGGCGACGGCACGGTGATCACGGTGCCGATGAACGCGGCCTGGTTCCCGGAGTACGGGTGGTCGGTGGAGAACCACGGCGTGGAGCCGGACCTGGCGATCCTGCGCACCCCGCTGGACTGGGCGGAGGGGCGGTACGCGCAGCTCGACGACGCGGTGCACCTGGCGCTGGAGCTGCTGGAGCAGGACCCGGCCCTGCAGCCGCCCGGGTACACGGACGTGCCGGACCGGCGCCGTCCGAAGCTGCCGCCGCGGGAGTGAGCAGGACGCGCGCGAGGGGCGCGACCCGTCGTCCGTTCCGGACGGGTCGCGCCCCTCGCGGGGTGCCCGGCTACTTGTCGAAATTGTCGTCGAAGGCCTCACGGGCCTTCTGGGCCTGCGCCTTCGGGTTCCGCTCGGCCTGCGAGGAACGCTCCGAGGCCTCGCCCTCGCCCTCGGCGCCGTGCGCCTTGGCCTTGGCCTTGGCCTTGGCCTGCTCCGCGAGCTGCTTCGCCTTGTCCTGGAACTGATCCTTGAGACCCATGCTGTTCCCTCCTGGAGGGGTGTCGGGGCTTGGCCCGACCCAGCCTGGCACGGGCAGACAAAGGCCGCATTTCGACTAGCCGCGCTGTATCCGCTCCTGCTCGTCCGCGGCCCCGCCGGCGCCCACAAGTCCCTTGGAGACACTGGCCAGTCGCGGTTCGAACCGCTTCATCTCGCGCTGGCCGACCGCCCCGATGATCCCCGGCAGGTAGCCGCGGACCCCCTGCATCCCCCGCAGCCACCACTGCGCGTACACGTGCGCCGAGCGCCGCTCGATGCCCGCCACGATCCGGTCGACGGCCGGTCCCAGCGGGTACGTGCGGTTGGACGGCCACGGCAGCCGCTGTCGCAACTCCCGCATGACCTCGTCCTGGTCCGCGCCGCGCACCATGTCGGTGTCGGTCCAGGAGAGGTAGCCGACGCCCACCTTGACGCCCTTGTAGCCGACCTCGGCGCGCAGGCAGTGGGCGAAGGCCTCGACTCCCGACTTGGAGGCGCAGTACGCCGTCATCATCGGCGCCGGGGTGATCGCGGCGAGCGAGGCGATCTGGAGGAAGTAGCCGCGGCTCTCCGTCAGGACGGGCAGGAAGGCCCGGCCGGTGACGGCCCCGCCGATGAGGTTGACCTCGATCACGCGGCGCCAGGCGTCGGGGTCGGAGTCGACGAACGGGCCGCCGGCGGCCACGCCCGCGTTGGCGACGACGATGTCCACCTTCCCGAAGCGCTGCTTGACCTCCTGCGCGACGCGGGCCATGGCCTCGTGGTCGGTGACGTCGGCGTACCAGTGGTCGCTGTCGGTGTGCAGCCGCTCGGAGACCTCCTTGAGGGCCTCCGGCTCCAGCCCCACCAGGGCGATCTTCGCGCCGCGCGCGGAGAGCTTGCGGGCGAGCAGCTCACCGACCCCGCGGGCGGCGCCGGTGACGACGGCGACCTGGCCTTCCAGACTCCTGCGAGCGCTCACGGCGTCTTCTCCTTCTCGGGGACGGAAAGGTACGAGTCGACCAGTTCCCGCACGGCGTTGGTGACGGCTTCCGGGGCCTCGATCGGGGTCATGTGCCCCATGCCCGTCAGTTCGGTGAGCCCGACGCAGTTCGGCAGCGCGGCGGCGAGCCCCCGGGCGTGCACGATCGGCGTCAGGCGGTCGTTCTGGCCGCCGATGACGGCGGTGGGCGCGGTGAGCGCGGCCAGGTTCGCGTCCAGGTCCAGCTCGGCCAGCACCCGGGACCACGCGTGGCGGACCCCGGTGGGGCAGGCGTGCACGATACGGGCGCAGGCCTCGACCTTGTCGGGCGCGGAACCGGGGCCCATGGTGGCGTACTTCAGCACCTTCCTGGCCACGGGCGTGACGGGTCCGAGCGGGGCGCGCGAGCCGAGTATCGCGCCGGTGATACGGGTCCGCACGCGCCCGGCGCGGACCGGCAGGACCAGCGACTCCCGGACCAGCCCGCTGCTGCCGGTGCTGCACAGCAGGACGGCCGCGGTGTGCTCGGCGAACTCCGGCCGCCCGGCGGCGGCCATGACCGTCATGCCGCCCATGGAGTGCCCCGCGACCACGGCCCGCTCGCCGGGGGCGAGGGTGGCCCGCAGGACGGCGACGAGGTCGTCCGCGAGGGCGGTGACGCCGTACGCGGTGGCGGCAGGGCTGCGGCCGTGCCCGCGCTGGTCGTAGGCGATGACCCGGTGGGTGCCCGCCAGGGCCCGTGTCTGCGCGGCCCAGAAGGCGGTGGAACAGGTCCAGCCGTGCGCCAGCACCACGGCCGGCGCGCCCTCCTCCCCGTGCACCTCGACGTGCAGCCGCGCCCCGTCGGCGGAGGTGGCGACCAGCTCCCGCCGCGCGGTCGGGGGAGCGTACGGCCCGGCAGTGACATGCGTCAGGCGGCTCACGCGGCGCCCTCCTCGGCGGGGGCGGCCTTGGCGGTGCGCGGGGCGGGCTTCGCCTTCACCGCGGAGGCGGCCGCGGGCTCGCGCTCCCGGACGCGCACGACCTCGTACTCGCTCAGGTCCACACTCCGCGTCTCCTTGCGGAACTCGCCGGTGGTTCCCGGCCAGACCGTGGTGTTGCGGCCCTGCGCGTCCAGGTACCAGCTGGTGCAGCCGCCCGTGTTCCACACGGTCCGCCGCATCCGGTCCTGGACCCGGCGGTTCCAGGTACCCACGGCCGAGGGCCTGGCCGCGAGCGCGACCCGCCCGCCGAGGACGTCGAGCTGCCTCATGTAGTCGGCCATGTAGGCGAGCTGCGACTCGATCATGAGGATCATCGAGCTGTTCCCGAGCCCGGTGTTGGGCCCGATGATCGTCATCCAGTTCGGGAAGCCGGCCGCCGTCGCCCCGCGCAGCGACTGCATCCCGTCCTTCCACGCCTCCGCGAGGGTCTTGCCCTCCGCGCCCACCACCCGGTCGGCGATCGGCATGTCCGTGACGTGGAAGCCGGTGCCGAAGACGATCGCGTCGACCTCGGTCTCCGTCCCGTCGGCCGCGACCAGCACCGACCCGCGGATCTCCTTCAGCCCGGAGGCGACCAGGTCCACATTGGGCCGGGCCAGCGCCGGGTAGTACTCGCTCGACAGCAGGATCCGCTTGCAGCCGATCCGGTACGAGGGCGTCAGCTTGGCCCGCAGCGCCGGGTCCTTGATCGAGCGCGCCATGTTGGCCTTGGCCAGCGACTCGATGAGCCCGAGCTGGTTCGGCCGCTTGGTGAAGGCGCTGACCTGCAGTTCCCGTATCCCCCACAGCAGCCCGCGCCGCGCCGCCCGGGTGAAGGGCAGCTGGCGGTGCAGCCAGCGCTCCACGGCGCTGATGGCCCGGTCGGTGCGCGGCATCACCCACGGCGGGGTCCGCTGGAAGAGCGTGAGGCGCTCCACGTCGGGTGCGATGGCGGGCACGATCTGGATGGCGGAGGCGCCCGTGCCGATCATGGCGACGCGCTTGCCGCGCAGGTCGTAGTCGTGGTCCCAGCGGGCCGAGTGGAAGACCTTGCCGGGGAATCCGGCGAGCCCGGGGACCTCGGGCATCTTCGGGTCGGACAGCGGCCCGGTGGCGGAGACGACGACGTCGGCGGTGAGTTCGCCGCCCGAGGTCTCGATCTCCCACCTCAGGGCGTCGGCGTCCCAGCGCATCATCCGGACCTCGTGGTTCAGCCGGATGTGCCGGCGCAGCCCGAAGGTGTCGGCGACGTGCTCCAGGTACTCACGGATGGCCGGCTGCCCGGAGAAGGTGCGGGGCCAGTCGGGGTTGGGCGCGAAGGAGAAGGAGTAGAGGTGCGAGGGGACGTCGCACGCGCACCCCGGGTAGCTGTTGTCGCGCCAGGTCCCGCCGACGGAATCGGCCCGTTCCAGTACGACGAAGTCCGTGATCCCCTCGCGCCGCAGTCGCACGGCGGCGCCCAGTCCGCCGAATCCGGACCCGATCACCGCCACCCGTACGTGCTCGCGTCCCGCGATGTCGTTGCCGACCGTGCCGCCCATGCCCGCCGCCTTCCGCATCTGCAACCTTGCCAGCAATCACTGGCACAATCGGGAGAGTAGAGCAGCCCCGTACCCATGGGTAGGGGTCACGCCCGGAAAGTTACTGCGGGTACGCCATAGGCTTCGGCCGTGGCTGAAACGGAAGCGGGGACGGCAGTGCACGAATACCGTACGGAGGAGCTGGCCGAGGCGGCCGGCATACCCGTACGCACCCTGCGCTTCTACCGGGAGCGCAAACTGCTCCCGCCGCCGCGCCGCCAGGGCCGCATCGCCTGGTACGACGACCACCACCTGGCCCGGCTGCGCACCATCGCCGCGCTGCTGGAGCGCGGACACACCCTCGGCGGCATCGCCGAGCTGACCGCCGCCTTCGAGAACGGCCGCGACGTCAGCCAGCTCGGCGAGCTGCTCGGGATCGGCTGGTCGCAGGAGACCCCGGTCCGGCTCACGCCGGAGGCCCTGGCCGACTACTTCGAGGGCGAGGTCACCCCGGAGAACCTGGCGGCCTCCCTGGACCTCGGCTACCTCGCCACCGACGGGGAGGAGATCGTGCACGTCAGCCGCCGGCTGCTGGACGTCTCCTCCGCGCTCGTCCGCGAGGGCGTTCCGCTGTCCGCCGTGCTGGAGACGGGCCGCCGGGTCCGCGAGCACGCGGACGCGATGGCGGCCCTGTTCACCGAGCTCATCTCCGCACACCTCGGGGAGGAGGCCCTGCCCCGGCTGCGCCCGCTGGCCAAGAGCGTGGTCGAGGCCGAGCTCACGATGGCGATGGACCGCCTGCACCAGCCCTCCGCCCGGGAGCGGACGGCCCAGGATCCGCCGGCTCAGACGCCCAGCTCGTAGACCACGGTCACGGGGGCGTGGTCGGACCACCGCTCGGGGTGCGTCTCGGCCCGCTCGACGAAGGCCTTCACGGCCTTGCCGGCCAGCCCCGGGCTCGCGACCTGGAGGTCGATGCGCCATCCGGCGTCGTTGTCGAAGGCCCGCCCGCGGTAGGACCACCAGGAGTACGGCCCTTCGGTGTCGGGGTGCAGGCCGCGCACGACGTCGACGTATCCGGCCTCGTCGTACACCTTGCCGAGCCACTCCCGCTCCTCGGGCAGGAAGCCGGCGTTCTTGCGGTTGGTCTTCCAGTTCTTGAGGTCGGCTTCCTGGTGGCAGATGTTCCAGTCACCGCACACCACGACCTCGCGCCCGTCGGCGGCGGCCCGCGCCCTCAGCCCGGCGAGGTAGGCCGCGAACTCCCCCATGAACCGGTACTTCTCGTCCTGCTTCGCGGTGCCGGCCTCCCCGGAGGGCAGGTACAGGCTCGCCACGGTCACGCCGGGCAGGTCCACCTCGACGTACCGCCCGGAGGAGTCGAATTCCTCACTCCCGAAGCCGACCTGCACTCGCTCGGGCGCCCGGCGCGTGTAGAGCGCGACCCCGGCGCGGCCCTTGGCGGCGGCCGGCGCGAACACGGTGTGCCAGCCCTCGGGCTCCCGGGCCTCCGCAGGAATCTGACCTTCCTCGGCCCGCACCTCTTGCAGGCAGACGACGTCGGCGTCGGATCCCTCGAGCCACTCCACGAAGCCCTTCTTGGCGGCGGCGCGGATCCCATTCACATTCACGGAGGTCACAGTGAGCATCCCTGCACCCTAGCGGGATGGTTCCGTACGATATTCGAATGTCTCACGGTATAAACCTCCGCGCCGTGCCGTACGACCACCCGGACGCGGTCAAACTCAACGACCAGGTCCAGCTCGAGTACCAGGTGCGGTACGACGGCGAGGGCGATGTCACATTCCTGGACCCGGCGATGTTCGCCCGGCCGAGCGGCCTCTACCTCCTCGCGTACGACGCCACGGGCGCGCCGGTCGCCAGCGGCGGCTGGCGCAGCCAGGACGCGAACGACGAGGGCTACTCGGACGGGGACGCCGAGCTGAAGCGCATGTACGTGATCCCGGAGGCCCGCGGCCTGGGCCTGGCCCGCCGGATCCTGGCGGAACTCGAAGCCGACGCCCGCGCGGCGGGCCGCGTCCGCATGGCCCTGGAAACGGGTGACCAGCAGCCGGAGGCGATAGCCCTCTACCTCTCGTCGGGCTACACGACGTCCGAGAAGTTCGGCCACTACCGCTTCTACGACTCGAGCCGCTGCATGACGAAGTCGCTCGCCCCGTGACCCCGGCCCGGGTCCTCGACGAGGAACTCGACCGTCTCGATCACGTACTCGCCGAGCGCGAAGGCGGCATTGATCTCCTGGTACTCCGTCCAGGCCGCCGGTGGCGAACAACCGGCTGGCCTCGATGTAGTTGTCGTCGTACTCGATGCCCGGGCCGTCTTCGAGGAACTTCTTGACGTCCGCGTCCGACCCGAGGAGCGCACGCTCGGCGGCCTCCTTGACACCGACGCCGCCGGTCTGCCAGTACGCGACGGCCTGGGTCCGGTCCGACGGCGCCGCGTCCGGATTGCTGCCGTCTCGCCCAAGGGGCCTGCCATGCAACGCGGTTGAAAACCAGGCCGTGGGCGGCGCGCCCGGAAATGCAAAGATCCCGCCCGGTCTTCCGACCGGACGGGATCTCTTGACGTTCCCGAGAGCTACTCGCGAACTGTCGTTTGTGGACCTGTGGGGATTTGAACCCCAGACCCCCTCGATGCGAACGAGGTGCGCTACCAGACTGCGCCACAGGCCCTTGCGACGTGTGAAACATTAGCATCCCCGCGCGGGTGCTCCAAAACCGATAACCGGGAGCGTCCGCGCAGGTCACCGATCACTCGTTCGCGGCGCGGGGGCGCTCGTCGCTCTCGTACTGGTCGAACAGCGGCGTGCGGGCCGTGTCACGGGGGCGGGGCCGGGACGCGGGCTGCTGCTGGGGGTGGGGCTGGGCGCGCAGGCGCGGTTCCGTCGGCTCCGCGGTGCTGGAGCGGGCCGCGCTCCAGGCGTCGGGGGCCGCCGGGCCGGTGGCGCGCGGGGCGACCGGGGCCGTCACGTACGTCGGCAGCGGGACCGGGACGGGCTCCCAGCTGTCACCGCGGGCGGGGCCGCGCTCGCGTTCGCGCTGCTGGTCCACCCACTCGGCGTGGTCGGTCTGCTCGACCAGCGCGCGGCGCCCGGCCTCCTGCGGGGAGACCGGTGGCGCCGGGTCCGGTTCGGAGCCGGCCGCGGTGGCGTCTTCGGGGTACTCGGGGTACTCGGGGTATTCGGCCTCGCGCCGGCGCGGGCGGTTCTCGCGGAGCTGGCGCGCGGCGGCCTCGGCGCGCCGCCGGTCCATGGTGAACTCGTAGCGCCGCCGCTCCTGGACCCGCAGGTGCACGATGTACGTGCTCAGCAGCAGGGCGGGGACGGCCGGGGCCCACAGGTACTGCAGGCCGCCGACGGCCGCGGCGACGGCACCGAGGGTGAAGATCAGGAAGAGGAGCGCGGTGGTGCGCCGCCGGCGCGCGAGCACCTGGAGGCGCTGTTCGCGCCGGGCCCGCTCCGCCCGGTCCGCCCGCTCGGACGCGGCCGATCTCGGCTCCGCCCTGGTCGGGGGCACGGCGATGACCCGGGCGTCGGCGTCCACGGAATTCACCGTTTCCGTCGCGGCGTCCGGGTCCGCGGGGGGCTGGGGCTGCGCCTCTTCGTCACCGCGCCCGCGCAGTCCCTTGGCGTAACGGCGCTCCATTCCCGCCCGGCCGGACAGCAGCCGGATGGCAGTGGAGAAGCGTTCCGTCGGACGGGCTTCGTTCAGCTCGTCCTGCCTCCGGAGCCACATGGGCACCAAGTAGGCGGCCCAGGCCCCGACAATGACTGCGTAGATGAGGCCGCTGCTGCTCACACCTCATACCGTAGAGGGGCGCGGCCGAGGGAATCCGCCAATTGGGCCGGTGTGTCGCACGATCCGGCTGATATCACGGACTTTTTTTGTGATTCTTCGGATCAAGTTATGGGCGAATCGGTTCTCGAACGCTCAAATTCGAACGGATATTCGCTTTTATTTGGGCGGCGAGTGCGGGTGCCGGCCGCGGTGCCAGCGGCGCAGCAGCCCCTCCGGCACCTCCTCCATCGTGAGCGCGTACACGAGGTGGTCCCGCCACGCCCCGTCGATGTGCAGATAACGCGGACGCAGTCCCTCCTCACGAAAGCCCAGCTTCTCCACGACCCGCCGGCTCGGCCCGTTCTCCGGGCGGATGCACACCTCGATCCGGTGCAGCCCCACCTTGGTGAAGCAGTGGTCCACGGCCATCGCGACCGCCGTCGGCATCACCCCGCGGCCCGCCACCTCGCGGTCCACCCAGTAGCCGACGTGGCCCGCGCACATCGAGCCCCAGGTGATCCCGGCGACCGTGAGCTGGCCGACGAGCCGGCCCTGGTACTCGATGACGAAGGGCAGCATGCGCCCGGCGTTCGCCTCCGCCCGCAGATGGCGGACCATCTGACGGTACGTGGGCCGCTGGATCACCGGCCCCCAGGGCGCGGGCGGCGGAATCGTCGCCTCCCAGGGCCGCAGCCAGTCGCGGTTGCGGCGGTTGACCTCGCGCCAGGCGGCCTGGTCCCGCAGCTTTATCGGCCGGAGCGTGACGTCGCCGTCGGTCAGCACCACCGGCCAGGAAGGGCCGTTCAGCTCGGGCTCCCCGTGGGTCTCGGGTGGTCGCCACCCCGGATCTGGTCGACGGCGTGCAGCAGGACGCGCCCGAGCACGGCCAGGCCGTCGCGGACCCCGCCCGTCGAGCCCGGCAGGTTCACGATCAGGGTGTGTCCGGCCACGCCCGCGAGGCCCCGGGACAGCGCCGCGGTCGGCACCTGCGCCAGGGACTCGGCGCGGATCGCCTGCGGAATGCCCGGGATCTCGTAGTCCAGCACCCGCGCGGTGGCGTCCGGGGTGCGGTCGGTCGGCGAGATGCCGGTGCCGCCGGTGGTGAGGATGACGTCGTACCCGGCGGCCACGCCCTCGCGCAGCGCCTGCTCCACGGGATCCCCGTCAGGGACGACGAGCGGGCCGTCGACCGCGAAGCCGAGCGCGCCCAGCCCCTCGGCGAGCACCGGGCCGCCCCGGTCCGCGTACACGCCCTTGGAGGCGCGGTTCGAGGCCGTGACCACCAGGGCCCGCAGCGCCGCCGGGGCGCCGGCCTCGGGAGCCTGCGCCGCCCAGGCCTCGCCCGCGGCGGGCGAACCGCCCGCGGGGGTGTCGGTGTGCGCGTGGCTGTGGACCTCGCCGCCGCGGGGGGCGTTCACGAGCGCGCCCAGTCGCCGGACTTGCCGCCCGTCTTCTCCTCGACCCGTACGTCCGTGATGACCGCGCCCTTGTCGACGGCCTTGACCATGTCGATCACGGTGAGCCCGGCGACGGCGACGGCGGTCAGCGCCTCCATCTCGACGCCCGTACGGTCGGTCGTCTTCACGGTGGCGAGGATCTCGACGGCGTCATCGGCGACCGACAGGTCCACCTTCACGCCGGACACGGCCAGCGGGTGGCACAGCGGGATCAGGTCGGGGGTCTTCTTCGCGCCCATGATCCCGGCGATCCGCGCGGTGGCGAGGGCGTCGCCCTTGGGGACGCCCTCGCCGCGCAGCAGCTCGATCACCCGGGGGGAGACGAGTACCCGCCCGCTGGCCCGCGCCGTGCGAGTGGTGACGTCCTTCGCGGAGACGTCGACCATCCGGGCCGCGCCGGCCTCGTCGATGTGGGTGAGCCTGCTCTCGGTACTCATGCTGTGCCGCTCCGCTCTGGGCCCGGTGGGGGCCTGTGTGGTGCGACACACGCTACCCGCATCCGGCGGGCCTCAGCCGAGCAGGACCACTTCCAGATCGGTCCCCGGCTCGACCGAGGTGACGTCCTCCGGCACGACCATCAGGGAGTCGGCGTGCGCGAGCGCGGCGATCAGGTGCGAGCCCGATCCGCCGACCGGGCTGACCGTGCCGGCGTCGGCGTCGTACTTGCCGCGCAGGAACTGGCGGCGGCCCGCCGGGGAGCCCAGCGCCTTGTCCGCGTCGAGCACCGCGCGCACGCTCGGCCGGCTGACCTCGGACTGCGGCAGGCCCATGAGCGCGCGGATCGCGGGGCGCACGAACAGCTCGAAGGAGACGTAGGAGGAGACCGGGTTGCCGGGCAGGGCCAGCAGCGGGGTGTGGTCGGGGCCGATGGTGCCGAAGCCCTGCGGCTTGCCGGGCTGCATGGCGAGCTTGCGGAAGTCGATCCCGGCGCCGTCCACGCCCTCCGCACCGGTGGAGACCGCGGTGAGGGCCTCCTTGACCACGTCGTACGCGCCGACGCTGACGCCGCCCGTGGTCACCAGCAGGTCCGCGCGGATCAGCTGGTCCTCGATGGCGGCGCGCAGGGTCTCGGCGTCGTCGGCGACGGCGCCGACGCGGTAGGCGATGGCCCCGGCGTCCCGCGCGGCCGCGGCCAGCGCGAAGCTGTTGGAGTCGTAGATCGTCCCGGGGGTCAGTGCCTCGCCCGGCTGGACCAGCTCGCTGCCGGTGGACATGACGACCACCCGAGGGCGCGGCCGCACCCGTACGGTGCCCCGCCCGATGGCGGCGAGCAGCGCGATCTGCGGCGGGCCCAGCACCGTGCCCGCGGCCAGCGCGAGGTCCCCGGCCTGTACGTCGCTGCCGCGTGCGCGGACGTGCGCCCGGGCCTCGGCGGCGCGGTTCACCCGTACCTCGCCGGCCGCGCCCTCGGGGGCGGCGCTGGCCGGGGTCATCCCCGAGGCCGCGCCGCCGCCCGTGCCGCCGTCGGTCCACTCGACCGGGACGACGGCTTCCGCGCCGGGCGGCAGCGGGGCGCCGGTCATGATGCGGGCGGCCTGGCCGGGGCCGACGGTGGGCAGCTCGCCACTGCCCGCCGCCACGTCCCCTACGACCGTCAGCACCGCGGGAAACTCCTCGCTCGCGCCCTGGACATCGGCCGTGCGGACGGCGTAGCCGTCCATGGAGCTGTTGTCGAAGGGCGGGAGGGCGACGGGCACGGTGACGTCCTCGACCAGGACACAGCCCTGGGCGTCCAGCAGCTGGAGCTCGATGGGCTCCAGCGGCCGGACGGCGGCGAGGACGTCCGCGAGGTGCTCGTCCACGGACCACAGTCGGTGCTGGCCGGTGTCCTGCGGTGCGGAACTGCTCAAGGTGCTACATCTCCTCCGTGACGTAACGGTGAAGCCAGGTGCGGAAGTCCGGGCCCAGGTCCTCACGCTCGCACGCGAGGGTGACGATGGCCCGCAGGTAGTCCCCGCGGTCGCCGGTGTCGTAGCGGCGGCCCCGGAAGACCACGCCGTGCACCGGGCCGCCGACGGTCTCGTCCGCGGCCAGCTTCTGCAGGGCGTCGGTGAGCTGGATCTCCCCACCGCGGCCCGGCTCGGTCTCCCGCAGTATGTCGAAGATCGCGGGGTTGAGGACATAGCGTCCGATGACGGCGTAGTTGCTGGGCGCGTCGGCCGCGTCCGGCTTCTCGACGAGGCCGGTGACGCGGACGACGCCCTCCTCGTCGGTGGCCTCGACGGCGGCGCAGCCGTAGAGGTGGACGTGGGCCGGGTCGACCTCCATCAGCGCGACGACGGTGCCGCCGGTGCGGAGCTGGATCTCGACCATCTGACGCAGCAGCGGGTCGCGCGGGTCGATGAGGTCGTCGCCGAGGAGGACGGCGAAGGGCTCGTCGCCGACGTGCGGCTCGGCGCACAGCACGGCGTGGCCGAGGCCGCGCGGGTCGCCCTGGCGGACGTAGTGCATGGTGGCCAGGTCGCTGGACTCCTGGACCTTCTTCAGGCGGTCGTCGTCGCCCTTGGCGATGAGCGCCGACTCCAGCTCGTAGTTGCGGTCGAAGTGGTCTTCCAGCGCACGCTTGTTACGCCCTGTGATCATCAGGACGTCGTCCAGGCCCGCCGAGACGGCCTCCTCGACCACGTACTGGATGGCCGGCTTGTCCACCACGGGGAGCATTTCCTTGGGGGTGGCCTTCGTCGCCGGGAGGAAGCGGGTACCGAGGCCGGCAGCCGGGATGACGGCCTTTTTGATCACGGGGTGCAACTGAGTCATGGGCAGAACGATAGTCGGTCGCCGGGACTGCCTCCCTTTGGATTCAGAGGAGAAAGTCCATGTTCAGGCCAGTATGGAAGGAACTGTGAATCAGCCATGAAAGAGAGCCGACCCCCCGGCGCGAACCGCCCGCCCTCCGACGTGAAGGCGGAGCTGCGCGGGCAACTCCTCGCCGCCCGCCGCGCCTTGTCCGGGGATGCCCGCCGTACGGCGGCCCGCGCGCTCTCCCGTTCCGCCCTCGCACTGCCCGAGCTGGCCGATGCCCGCACGGTCGCGGCGTACGTCTCCGTGGGCGGCGAACCCGGTACGCACGAGCTGCTCGACGCACTGCGGGGAGCCGGGAAGCGGGTGCTGCTGCCCGTCCTGCTGCCCGACAACGACCTCGACTGGGCGGCGTACGAGGGCCCGGGCAGCCTCGCCGAGGCCTCGCACCCGGGGAAGATGCGGCTGCTGGAGCCGGCCGGGCCGCGGCTGGGGCCCGACGCGGTGACCGGAGCCGACACCGTGCTGCTGCCCGGGCTCGCCGTGGACGGGCGCGGGATGCGGCTCGGCCGCGGCGGGGGCTCGTACGACCGGGTGCTGGAGCGACTGGAGCGGGCCGGGGCGCACCCCGCGCTGGTGGTGCTCCTGTACGACGAAGAGGTGGTCGCGCGGGTCCCGGAGGAACCGCACGACCACCCCGTCCAGGCGGTGGCCACCCCGTCGGGCGTGGTGCGTTTCGGTTAGTTCGAACCGGCCGGCTTGAGGGTCAGGGTCTCGGTCGTCGCCTTGTCGACCGCGTCCTTGCCGAAGGGCCAGTCCAGCAGCTCGCCCTTGGCCCACATCGTGGTCTGGTCCGTGTAGTTGTCGTGGTACGCGTGCCCCGAGGCGCCCGTCAGGTTGATCCAGCGCGACTTGTCGAGGTCGTTGAGGTTGACGACCATCCGCATCGACGGGACCCAGGTGACCCCGTAGCCGCCGGAGGCGTTCCATCCGGTCGCGTTGACGGTGGCCTCGCCGCCGCCGAGGTTCCAGGGGCCGCGGTTGAGGAGCCACTGCATGAAGCCGGGGCCCTCGGTGCCGATGGTCTGGTTCTTCAGCGTCAGCTGGTGCAGCCGGCCCCAGCTCCAGGTGGACTGGTCCTTGCCGAGCTTGGCCGTCAGCTCCCAGCGGGCGTCCTCCATGGCCCGGGCGAAGAGCTCGTCGCGGGTGGTGGTCGCCGGCACGGTCAGGCCCTTCCTGGGCGAGCTCCACCAGGGCGACTTCTCGTCCTTGACCAGCCGGCGGACCACCTCGAACCAGCGGTCGCCGCCGTCGGGCTGCGCCGAGTCGGGGCCGCGGGTGCCGCATTCGCGGACGGTCTTGGCGAGGTCGTCGGCCGGGCCGGTGCCGTTGCCGCGGACGTTCATGCAGCTGCCCTCGATCCGCAGCTCCTTGGGCATCTTGTCGCCGAAGGACAGCTTGAGGATGTTGCGCCAGACCGCGTTGAAGTAGGCGGCGGCCGCCGAGTCGGGCTCCTGGGTGTAGTTCCAGCCCTCCAGGAGCTTCTGCGCGGAGCGCACGTCGGGGTCCGAGACCTCGATCTTGGCCAGCATCGGGGTCAGCAGCGCGGCGATCTCGCTGCTGTTGTCCATCTGCATGGTGCGCATGTCGTCGGTGGAGATCTTGCCGCTGTCCTTGGTCTTCGCCTCGATGAGGTCGTTGATCCGCTGGCTGCGGGCGCCGTATCCCCAGTCGGTGGTCAGCAGGTACGGGTACTTGCCCGGGCCGGTGCCGGGCTCCGCGACGGCCTGGTTGGCGGTGACGATGTAGCCGCGCGCCGGGTTGAGGTCCCAGGGCATCTCGTCCTGCGGGATGTAGCCGGCGTTGCCGTCCTTGCCGCCCTTCCAGGCGTACTTCGAGTCCCAGCCGGGGGCGGGCATCCGGCCGTCGCCGGCGGTGCGGATCGGGATCCGGCCGGGCGCCTGGTAGCCGATGTTGCCGGTGGCGCCCTTGCTGTCGGCGTAGATCAGGTTCTGGGACGGGACCTCGAAGTCGCGGGCGGCGGCGCGGAAGCTGTTGAAGTCCTTGGCCCGGTTGATCTTGAAGACCGCGTCCATCGACTTGCCGGGGTCCAGCGCCGTCCAGCGCAGGGCGACGGCGTAGCCGTCTCCGCGGTCGGGGGCGGAGCTGGCGACGGGGGCGCGGGCGCCGGCCGTGGCGAGCTCGTCGCTGCGGTCGGAGATCAGCGGGCCGTTGTTGGTGGTGCGGACGGTGATCTTCTTGCTCTTGCCGCCGGCGACCTTGATCTCCTCTTCACGGGTGGTGAAGGGGAGCACCTTGTTGTCGTAGACGTAGCCCTCGGGCTTGACCTGCTCCAGGTAGAGGTCGGTGACGTCGGCGCCGAGGTTGGTCATGCCCCAGGCGATGTCGGCGTTGTGGCCTATGACCACGCCCGGCATGCCGGAGAAGGTGAAGCCGCTCACGTCGAACTGGCACTGGGCCGAGGCGGTGCGGCAGTGCAGGCCCATCTGGTACCAGACCGAGGGAAGCTGCGGGGAGAGGTGCGGGTCGTTCGCGAGGAGCGGCTTGCCGGTGGTCGTGTACTTGCCCGAGATGACCCAGGAGTTCGAGCCGATGCCACTGCCGCTCGGGCCGAGTATCGCGGGGATCTGGTCCAGGGTGTCGGCCAGCGCGCTCATGTGCGTGCGCAGGCCCACGGCCGCGCCCTGGGCGGTGGCGTTGCCGGCGAGACCGCTCTCGGTGGCGCCGTTCGCGGAGACCGGGGAGCCGGCAGCGCCCTGGGCGCCCGGGTTGGAGCCGGAGCCGCCGCCCGCCTGG
The DNA here is from genome assembly GCF_042736725.1 of Streptomyces sp. NPDC060028. Classification (NCBI taxonomy): domain Bacteria; kingdom Bacillati; phylum Actinomycetota; class Actinomycetes; order Kitasatosporales; family Streptomycetaceae; genus Streptomyces; species Streptomyces sp. NPDC060028. The sequence continues at coordinate 169,564 of NZ_JBHWVJ010000004.1, forward strand.
GGGGTGTACTTCCCGCCCTCGGTCTTGCCGCCCTCGACGATCGGCTTGTTGCGGTCGTAGGGGTACGGCGGGTACAGGTCGTCGATCTGCGCCTGCGAGAGCTTGCCCGACATCAGCGCGCGGTCGATCTCGTCCTGCATGTTGCCGCGCAGGTCCCAGGCCATCGCCTTGAGCCAGGCCACCGAGTCCACCGGGGACCACTGCTCGGGCTGGTAGCTCGCGGTGAGCTTGAGGGCGGCGTGCTCGACGGAGAGGTCCTTGCCGGACTTCCCCTTCAGGTACGCGTTGACCCCGTCGGCGTAGGCCTGCAGGTACTTCTTCGTCTCCGGCGTGAGCTTGGTGTCGTACTCCTGCTGCGCGACCTGGCGCCAGCCCAGCGTGCGCAGGAAGGCGTCGGTCTCGACCTGGCCGGAGCCGAACATCTCGGAGAGCCGCCCCGAGGTCATGTGGCGGCGTACGTCCATCTCCCAGAACCGGTCCTGCGCGTGGACGAAGCCCTGGGCACGGAAGAGGTCCTCGTCGTTGTCGGCGTAGAGCTGGGGAATGCCGTGGGAATCGCGCTTGACGTCCACGGTCCCGGTCAGCCCGGGCACCTTGAGGGAGCCGGTGGCCTGGGGGTACGAGGCGCGCAGGCTGTCCAGGCTCCAGTACGCCCCGTAGCCGAGGCCCGCGACGAGCGCCAGGACCAGCACGAGCACGATCAGACGGGCGCGTCGTCCCTTCTTCTTGACGGAAGGGGCGGTTTCGTTGGCGGGCATCGCTGTCCTTAGAGGGGCAGGGTGGTCCTGGGAGTGCTGGGAGCAACCATAGGCGCAGGACTGCCTTCGTTGATCCGCCAGGGGTGGAGGGTGCTGAGGACAGGGGCCAACAGGCGTTTCACAATGTGGTTATCACGTAAAGAGACGTCAAAGATTAGGTAAGGTAACGAAGTACTTGCCGAATACGCCGCCGGGAGGAACACTCCGCCGGGCGCGCATTGAGGAAAGGGCCGCCCGCTGACTGTCCACACGCTCAATGAGCTTTTGCTGGTCTGCTCGCTCGTGCTGCTCGTCGCCGTGGCGGCGGTGCGCGTCTCTTCACGCAGCGGCCTGCCCAGCCTGCTCATCTACCTCGGCATAGGCATCGCGATAGGCCAGGACGGCATCGGCAACGTCGTATTCGACAATGCCGAGCTGACCCAGGTCATCGGTTATGCCGCACTCGTCGTGATCCTCGCCGAGGGTGGTCTGGGCACCAAGTGGAAAGAGATCAGACCGGCGCTTCCGGCGGCGATCGTGCTGTCGCTGGTGGGCGTCGCGGTCAGCGTCGGCGTCACGGCGGCGGGCGCGCACTACCTGGTCGGCCTGGAGTGGCGCCAGGCCCTGCTGATCGGCGCGGTCGTCTCCTCGACCGACGCCGCGGCCGTCTTCTCCGTACTGCGCAAGGTCCCGCTGCCCTCGCGGGTGACGGGTGTGCTGGAGGCCGAGTCCGGCTTCAACGACGCCCCCGTGGTCATCCTGGTCGTGGCCTTCGCGACCGTCGGGCCGGTGGACGACTGGTACGTCCTGCTCGGCAAGATCGCGCTGGAGCTGGCGATCGGCGTCGCGATCGGCCTCACCGTGGGCTTCCTCGGCTCGTACGGCCTGCGGCACGTGGCACTGCCCGCCTCGGGCCTCTACCCGATCGCCGTCATGGCCATCGCGATCACGGCGTACGCCGCCGGCGCGATCGCGCACGGCTCCGGCTTCCTCGCCGTGTACCTGGCGGCCATGGTCCTCGGGAACGCGAAGCTGCCGCACTGGCCGGCCACGCGGGGCTTCGCGGACGGGCTCGGCTGGATCGCCCAGATCGGCATGTTCGTCCTGCTGGGACTGCTGGTCACCCCGCACGAGCTGGCGGGCGACTTCTGGCCCGCCGTGATCATCGGACTGGTGCTCACGATGGTGGCGCGGCCGCTGGAGGTCTTCGTCTCCCTGCTGCCGTTCCGGCTGCCCTGGCAGGAGCAGGCCCTGATGTCGTGGGCGGGCCTGCGCGGAGCCGTGCCGATCATCCTGGCGACCATCCCCATGGTGTCCGGGATCGAGGGCAGCGAGCGGGTCTTCAACATCGTCTTCGTGCTGGTCGTCGTCTACACCCTGGTGCAGGGCCCCACGCTGCCGTGGGTGGCGGCCAAGCTGAAGCTCGGCGACAGCGACGAGGGCGCCTCGGACCTGGGGATCGAGTCGGCCCCGCTGGAGAAGCTGCGCGGGCACCTGCTGTCCTTCGCGATCCCGGCGGCCTCGCGGATGCACGGCGTCGAGGTGAGCGAGCTGCGGCTGCCGCCGGGGGCTTCCGTGACGCTGGTGGTGCGGGACGCCAAGAGCTTCGTACCGCTGCCGCAGACGGTGCTGCGGCGCGGGGACGAGCTGCTGGTGGTGGCCACGGATCCGGTGCGGGACGCGGCGGAGGCGCGGCTGCGGGCGGTGGCCCGGGGCGGCAAGCTGGCCGGCTGGCTGGGGACGGGCGAGGAGCCGGGGCCCCGCGACACAGGTCGGCCTTAGAGCGGCGTTCTAATTCGGCCAATTTCGATGGCTTCTGTCGGGGTTCACCCGCTTTTGACCGGGGCCGGAATGCGAAGTTCCAGTTAATCGCAGGTGAAGACACACCTTGTCACGGGAATCACAGGGCGTAAGACCAGCCCTGCCTGTACGATAAAGGCACACCACATCGAACCAACTCTGCCTGACGCAGAGCTGGCGCGACCGCAAAGCGGCCGTGGCACCCTCCCGCAGTGGGCGCCCAGGTATCACTCGGTTCTGCGCAAGAGGACAGCTCTCGGGGCTCCCACATGTACGGGTGCGATCGCTCACAAGGTGATGCACCGTCCGCAGACGGGGAGTTCTACCAGGCAGCGGAAAGGCAAGGCCGTGACATCCGCGGTCACGACCGACACGTCCGCCCGCCCCGGCTACGGACAGCTCCTGCGCACGCCCGCCGCCCTCGGCTTCGTACTCCCCGGCTTCGCAGCGCGACTGCCCTTCGGCATGCTGACCATCAGCATCCTGCTGCTCGTCCAGCACGCCACCGGCTCCTACGGCGACGCCGGCATCGTCGCCGCCGTCACCGGCGTCTCCATGGCCCTCTTCGCCCCGGTCATGGGCAAGCTCACCGACCGCCGCGGCCAGAGCGCCGTCCTGGTCCCGGCCGTGCTCGGCCACACCGCCGCCGTCAGCCTGCTGACCGTGCTGGCCCTCATCGGCGCCCCGCTGTGGGCGCTCGCGCTGGCCGCCGTCCCGGCCGGCGCCTCCGTCCCGCAGGTCGGACCCATGGTCCGGGCCCGCTGGGCGGCCAAGCTCGAGGGCTCCCCGCTGCTGCCGACCGCGGCCGCGTTCGAGTCCGTCACCGACGAGTTCACCTTCGTCATCGGCCCGGTGCTCGCCACCGCGCTGTGCACCGGCATCCACCCGGCGGCCGGCCTGGCCACCGAGGCCGCGCTGACGCTGCTCGGCGGCCTGTTCTTCGCCGCCCGGCGCTCCACCGAGCCGAAGGCGGCGCCCCGCGCCGCCGACGGTGAGAAGCACGCCTCCGCCCTGTCCTTCCCGGGCCTGCGCGTCCTGATCGTCGCCTTCATCGGCATCGGCGCCGTCTTCGGCGGCATGCAGGTCTCGCTCGCCGCCTTCTCCGAGGAGATCGGCAACCCCGGCGCCAACGGCCTGCTCTACGGCATCTTCGCGGCCGGCAACATGGTCGCCGGCATCGCCATGGGCGCCGTCGCCTGGAAGATCGGCCCGCGCCGCCGCCTGATCCTCGGCTACATCGGCCTCACCGCCGCCGCCTCGGTCCTGTGGGCCGCGAACTCGATGATCGTGCTGGGCGCGCTCGGCCTGGTCGTCGGCCTGTGCATCGCCCCGGCGCTCATCACCGGCTACACCATGATCGAGCAGCTGATCCCGGCCGCCTCGCGCACCGAGGCCTTCACCTGGCTCACCGGAGCGGTCGCCTTCGGGCAGGCCGCCGCGGTGACCGTGGCCGGGCGGCTCACGGACGCGCACGGCTCCTCGTACGGCTTCCTGGTGCCCCTGGCGGCCACCGCGGTCGCGCTGGTCACCCTGCTGGCCCTGCGCGCGAAGCTGGCGCCGACCGCCCCGAGCCGGATCGTGAACACGTCCGCGCCGGCGGCCTCGGCTCCGGCCGCGTCGGGGCCCGCGCCGGCCGCCCGGAACCGGGTGAACGAGCGTGGGATGGGTCACCGCGTGCCGGTGACGGTGGACTGATCGGCCGGAATACGTCACCATGGAGCGTCGTTAGCACTCATTGAGTCAGAGTGCCAGGAGGAAATTCGTGCCGACCTACCAGTACCAGTGCACCGAGTGCGGTGAGGGCCTTGAGGCCGTGCAGAAGTTCACCGATGACGCACTGACCGTGTGCCCGAACTGCGACGGACGCCTGAAGAAGGTGTTCTCCGCGGTCGGCATCGTCTTCAAGGGCTCCGGTTTCTACCGGAACGACAGCCGTGGCGCTTCGTCGAGCAGCACCCCTGCCTCGAAGCCGGCGTCCACGACGTCGACCCCCGCCGCGTCCTCTTCGTCGACGTCTTCGTCCTCGGCCTCTTCGAGCACGAGCACGAGCACGAGCAGCAGCTCCACCTCGGCTGCCTGACCCGCCCGACAGTCCTTCGCGAGGCCCCACCGCCCTTCCGGGCGGTGGGGCCTCGCGCATGCCCCGTTAGGGTGGGATCCATGGCGAACGCAGAGATCGGTGTCATCGGCGGCTCGGGCTTCTACTCCTTCCTCGAGGACGTCTCCGAGGTCCAGGTGGAGACCCCGTACGGGCCCCCGAGCGACTCCCTGTACATAGGCGAGCTGGCGGGCCGGTCCGTGGCGTTCCTGCCGCGGCACGGACGCAGCCACACCGTGCCCCCGAACAAGATCAACTATCGGGCCAACCTGTGGGCCCTGCGCTCGGTCGGCGTCCGCCAGGTCCTCGGCCCGTGCGCGGTCGGCGGATTGCGCGCCGAGTACGGTCCGGGCACGCTGCTCGTCCCCGACCAGCTGGTCGACCGTACGAAGTCCCGCGCCCAGACGTTCTTCGACGGGGAGCCGCTGCCGGACGGATCCGTGCCGAACGTCGTGCACACCACCTTCGCGGACCCGTACTGCCCGGTCGGGCGATCGGTCGCGCTGGCGGCGGCCCGGGGGCGGGACTGGGAGCCCGTGGACGGCGGCACCATGGTCGTCATCGAGGGGCCGCGGTTCTCGACGCGCGCCGAGTCGCGCTGGCACGCGGCGGCCGGCTGGTCGGTGGTCGGCATGACGGGCCACCCGGAGGCGGTGCTCGCCCGTGAGCTGGGGCTCTGCTACACCTCCATGGCTCTGGTCACGGACCTGGACGCGGGCGCCGAGACGGGCGAGGGCGTCTCCCACACCGAGGTGCTGAAGGTCTTCGGCGAGAACGTCGGCCGACTGCGCGAGGTGCTCTTCGACGCGGTGGCGGCCCTCCCCGCGACGGAATCCCGCGCCTGCCTGTGCACGCACGCACACGACGGCTGGGACCTGGGCATCGAGCTGCCGTAGAACCGCTCGTGGACGGACAGGGCCGGGTCATCGTGGCCCTCGACTTCGACGACCGCCGGGAAGCGCTGGAGCTCGTCGCGCGGCTCGGCGACGCCTGCGGCTTCTACAAGGTCGGGCTGGAGCTGCTCACGGCCGCCGGGCCTGGTGCGGGAGCTGGTCGGGCAGGGCCACGAGGTCTTCCTCGACCTGAAGCTCTTCGAGATCCCGAACTCCGTGGCGGGCGCCGTCCGCGCCGTCGGCGGCCTGGGCGCCTACGGGTGCTCGCGCTGACGGTGGTCACGAGCATGACCGGGAGCGACCTCGCCGATGTCGGGATCGGCGCGACTCCCGACGAGCAGGTGCTGCGCCTCGCGCGTCTCGCGGTCGGCGCCGGGTGCGCCGGGGTGATCGCCTCACCGCGGGAAGCCGGGTCGCTACGGGCCGAGTTGGGGCCGCGGCCGCTGATCGTGAGCCCGGGGTGACGCTTCCGGGCCGAGCGGACGGCGGGCACTCCCGGAGCGGCACCGCGCAGGCGGCCTTCGCCGGCGGGGCCTCGTACGTGGTGGTCGGGCGGGCGGTGGCACGGGCCGCGGACCCGGCGGCCGCGCTGGCGCGCGTCGGGGTCGCCGGACAAGGGGTCACCGGAGAAGGGGTCGCCGGATAACTCGTGTGGGTGTCGGCGTTGTCCACAGGCTGGGGATCGTCCACAGGCGCGAGCGGGATCCGGCGGGGCGGCGGATCGTGAGGGGTGTCCGGCCGCCGGGGCCGGACACCGCAACTCACTCAGCCTGGTGGTGGTCGCCATGTCCGCAACGTCCCGCGTCCCGCACGTCACCCACACTCACACCCCTTCCGGTACGTGTCCCCCCGCGCGCACCGTGCCGCTCTTCCCCCCGCTTCGCGTGGGGCGCGGCGGGGACCGGCTGCGCAGGGCCCTGCGTCGGCGGCGGCGCGGCGCCGCGGCCGCACTGGCCGTCGTGGCGGCCACGTTGGCGGTGGGCGGCGCCGAGGCACAGGCCTCCCGGGGCGCCCCGCCGTCCGAGGTGAAGCCCCCTCCCGCGGTGGTGCGGACGGTGTCGGCGCCCGTACGCATCGCGGACGCGGCGACGGTGCGGCTGCTGCACCCCGGGGACCGGGTGGACGTGGTCGCGGCCGAGCGCACCGGGCCGCCGCGGGTGGTGGCCGCCGGGGCCCGCGTTGCCGAAGTGCCGGATCCCGACGAGGGTGTCGGGGACGGTGGGGCGCTGGTGGTCCTGTCCGTGCCCCGGGACATCGCGCGGGATCTCGTGGGGGCGGGCGCCGTGGCGCGACTGGCGGTGACGCTGTGTTGACTCGCGCCGTGCCGTTCGTGACGAAACGGACGGATGCGCGGTCAAGTCGCCTCGAAATGGGGGCCGATTGGACACGCCCGGCCCGGACTGCCGTAGCTTTCGGAACCGTTGGCTCCGTGTTCGGCACATGTGAAGAAAGGCTCAGTGGTGAGCGAGAAGAAGAAGGAGAGCGTCCTGGCGGGCTTCAAGGCCTTCCTGATGCGCGGCAATGTGGTCGATCTGGCGGTGGCCGTCGTCATCGGCGCCGCGTTCACGAACATCGTGAACTCTGTGGTGAAGGGGATCATCGGCCCGCTGGTCGGCGCCGTGGGGACGAAGAACCTGGACGTCTACTCCTCGTGCCTGAAGGACCCCTGCGGCATCGACGCGAAGGGGGAGCCGACCGGCGTCAACATCCTGTGGGGCTCGGTCCTCAACGCCACGCTCACCTTCCTGGTCACCGCGGCGGTCGTCTACTTCCTGATGGTCCTGCCGATGGCGAAGTACCTCGCCAAGGTGGAAGCACGCCGCAGGGCCAAGGAGGGCGTCAAGGAGACCATGGAGATCACCGAGCTGGAGGTCCTCAAGGAGATCCGGGACACCCTGGTCGCGCAGCGGGCCGCGGGCGGCGGCAACGGCCGCCCTCCGGGTTCGCACGACGCGTTCTAGTGCCGTGGCCGGTCCGGCGGGACCCGGCGGCCCTTCCGGCCAGGCCGGTCACGGTCAGATGTGGTGCGGCGGCTTCTCGTCGAGGAAGCGGGCCAGGTCGGCCGTGCTTCCTCCGGCGGGCGGCCGTTCGCCCCAGCCGCGGTCGGTGTCGTCCGAGGACTGCTGGTCCAGCGGGTCGTCGAAGTCGATCCTCGGCTTCGGCCCGGGCTTCGCGGCGGGCCGCGGCTCGGTCCGGCCCTCGGGCTTCGGGTCCTGCGGGTCGGGGGCGGGGGCGGTGCTCATGCCTCCAGGGTACGGCCGCCCCGGCTGCGGCCTCGCTGAGCTGGGAGCCTCCGCGCCCTTGCGGGCGTAGAACCACCGGCACACCGCCAGGCAGGTCGTCTGGAATCATCGGGCCGATGAAGGTGTAGAGGATGCGGGCGCTGCCGCCATCCACTCCGTGATGGTGCGGCCTGGGCGGTACTGCGCCGGATCGGCGAGCGGCCTCTGAACTTCCTGCGTGGCGGAACTCATGGCACGTCCTGCACTGCGAGAAGGGTCCTGACATATCCAGATTCCGCCTCGCGCCGCGCCCGCGGCAGAGGCCAACGCACCGCGCGCGACAGGACCTTGTCCTGTCGCCCCCAGTGCGTCGGTCGCGTCGCACCTGAAGGGCCGCCCGGGCGATGGCCGCCCGGGGCACGCGGGCGCCGAGGGCCGCGCGCCTCGCCCGCCGAAGCGGCGGCCGTCTGGTCTGCTGTTCGCCATGGCCTACCTCCCCATGACCGCTCGCAGCCCCGACGAGGACCACCGGGCATCCACACCGCTGGAGCTGTTCTTCGACCTCTGCTTCGTCGTCGCCATCGCCCAGGCCGGTGCCCGGCTGGTGCACGCGCTGGCCGAGGGCCATCCCGGCACCGGGGTGATCGGCTACTTCTTCGTCTTCTTCGGCGTGTGGTGGGCGTGGATGAACTTCACGTGGTTCGCCTCCGCCTACGACTGCGACGACGTGCCGTACCGGATCGCGACGCTCGTCCAGATCGCCGGCGTGCTCGTCTACGCGGCGGGCGTGAGCCAGGCTTTCGACCAGAACGACTGGGCGGTGGCCGTCATCGGCTACCTGATCATGCGCGTGGCCCTCACCGCCCAGTGGCTGCGGGCCGCCGCGGGCGAGAGCGGCGAGGCCCGCACGGCGGCGCTGAAGTACGCGGCCGGACTGGTCGTCTGCCAGGCCGGCTGGGTGGCGCTGCTGTTCGCGCCGGACGACGCCAAGCACTGGCTGTTCCTGGTCCTCGGCGCCGCGGAGCTGATGGTGCCGGTGCTGGCCGAGCGCGGCCACCAGACGCCGTGGCACGCCCACCACATCGTGGAGCGGTACGGGCTGTTCACCATCATCGTGCTGGGCGAGACGATCGCCGCGAGCACGGTGGCCGTGCAGTCGGCGATCGACGAGCACGAGGCCCTGGGCGAGCTGCTGCCCATCGCCGCAGGCGGCCTGCTGATCGTCTTCGCCGCCTGGTGGATCTACTTCGCGGTGCCGATGCACGAGCGGCTGACTTCCAACCGGGAGGCGATCCCGTGGGGTTACGGGCATCTGCTGATCTTCGCCTCGGGCGCGGCGATCGGGGCGGGCATCGAGGTCGCGGTCGAGCACGCGGTCGGCAAGGCCCACATCTCGCAGGTCGCCGCGAACTCCGCCGTCACCGTCCCGGCCGCGCTCTACCTGCTGATGGTCTGGCTCCTGCACTCCCGCCACTTCAAGCGGGGTCTCGCCCAGCAGCTGACCCTGCCGCTGTCCGCCCTCGCGGTGCTCGCCTGCACCTGGGCGGGCACGTACGCCGTCCTGTACGCGGGCCTGATCGCGGCGGCGACGGTCGCGGTCGGCCTGACCCTGTCGGTACGCGGCACCACGGCATCAGCTCACGCCGCCTGACGGGTCCGCCGCGCCGGACCCGTCACCCCCGTGCCCCCTTCGCCGTTCTGCACCACAGCGGCACGGCGCCCGACAGGAAGAGGCACAGACATGACGGTTCCGGCACAGAGACACGAGAGCACGGGCGCGGAACTGGCCGACCCGGGCTTCTGGCAGGCTCCCCCGGCCCACCGCCTGGCGGTCTTCGCGCGGCTGCGGGCACTGGACGCCCCGGTGTACGTGCCCGAGGGGCGCGACCGGGGTCACTGGGCCCTCGTACGGCACGCGGACGTGCAGGAGGCGAGCCGCCTGCCCAAGGTCTTCGCCAGCGCGCCCGGGGTGACCACCCCCGAGCCGGCCCGGTGGGTGCGGGCGCTGTTCGGGGACTCGATGGTCAACCTCGACGGCGCGGACCACGCCCAGCTGCGCAAGATCGTGCAGCGGGCCTTCACGCCCCGGCTGCTGGCGGCCGCCGAGCAGGACATCCACACGGTGGCGGCCCGGATCGTGGACGACGTACTGGCCGAGCGGCCCGAGGAGTTCGTCTCGGCGGTGGCCTCCCGGCTGCCGCTGGAGGTCATCTGCAACATGATGGGCATCCCGGAGCGCTACCGCGCCGAGATCGCCGACCGCGTCAACCACGCCTCCGAGAACATCGGCGTGGAGCGCGGCCTGGCCTCCCGGCTGCGGATGCCCGGGCGCGGGCTGCGCGCCCTGGCCCGGATGCAGCGGATGGTCGCGGGCATCGGCCGGGAGCGGCGCAAGAACCCCACCGACGACCTGATCTCGGCGCTGGTCTGCGCGAACGTCGACGGCCAGGCGCTCGGCGCCCGGCAACTGGGCGCCTTCTTCTCGCTGTTGATGGTCGCGGGCGTGGAGACCACCCGCAACGCCATCACGCACGGGCTGACCCTGCTGACGGAATTTCCCGAGCAACGGGACCTGCTGCTCTCGGACTTCGAGAAGTACGGCGAGGGCGCCGTCGACGAGATGATCCGGCACTCGACGCCGATCATCCAGTTCCGCCGCACGGTGACCGCCGAACACACCCTGGGCGGCCACCTCTTGCGGCCCGGCGACAAGGTGGTGCTGTACTACGCCTCCGCCAACCGCGACGAGGCCGTCTTCCCCGACCCCGACACCTTCGACATCACCCGCTCCCCCAACCCCCACCTGGGCTTCGGCGGCGGCGGACCGCACTTCTGCCTGGGCGCGCACCTGGCCCGGGTGGAGATGAAGGCCCTCTTCCACGAGCTGCTGACCCGGCCGGTGGGCCTGCGTGCGGCGGGCCTGCCGGATCTGGCGGGGTCCAACTTCGACAACCGCGTCCGCTCGCTCAAGTTCGCCTTCGAGCGCCCGTAGCCGCGCGGCTGCGCACCCGCGCAGCCGCGTACGGAAGAACCGGCCACCGGGCGGGCTGGGAGCCCGGCGGCCGGAGCGGATGGTTTCCCCTCCGCGGGCGCTACTTCTGCAGGCGCCGCACCGCGAGGACGGCGTGGGCGCTCCCGGTGAGCACTTCCTCGTCACCCGCGAAGGCCTGCAGGGTCTCCGCGGAGACCGGCTGGCCGGGGACCGCCTCGGGCCAAGCGCGCGTGGCGAAGAGGAAGTAGGCCTGCCCGCTGTCGTCCGCCGCGGCGACCCACTCCGGCGGCGCGATGCACTTCGCGTTCAGACCCGGCATGGTCAGCGCGATCTGGTTGCCCTCCAGGAGGATCTGCACCGGGAAGCCGGCCGGGTTGCGCACGCCGTCCATGACCACGTCGCCGATGGGCAGGCCGAGCTCCTCCAGCAGCCCGCGGGCAGCCTCCTCGGCGGCCTGCGGACCGTCGGGGCCGTCACCGAGGGTGTAGGCGAGGAGGTACGGGATGTCGTGAGCCTCATCGGGGTCGCCGATCCAGGCGAGCACGCAAAGGGTGCCGAGCTTGGACCGGTCGATTTCGGCTTTGGTTGAAGTCATGCGCGCACCCTAGTGGTCTCTCCCCCGGAGCTTTCACGGCGTTTCACCCGGCCGGGCTAGACCGCCCAGTATCCACCTCCGGAATTCGCCTGCATGTTCGCGTCCTGGTACTGGAGCCGCACAATGCGAGCGTTTTCCGGAATTTCGAACACGACCCATCCCTCGGCCCGCTCACCGACCGCGAGGGAATCGAAGACGAGTGGTTTGCCGGTGGTCAGTTCACCGGTGGGCACCACCGGATGGCGCTGCCCCGCGCCGTCGAGCGCCCACATGTGTCCGAGCGCCCCGTACGAGGTCCCGCCGACGTTGACGAACGACATCGAGGCGGCCACCCACCGCTTGCCGGCGGCCGGGGCGAAGTTCTTCTCGACGCTGACCGCGGGGTCCACGTACGCGTTGAGCACCGCCTGGAGGTGGCGTCCCACCTGCGCCCCGTCCACCCGTACGGACTCGCCCACACGGGCGGCTTCGGCGGCTGCCCGCACGGGAGCGTCCTCGGCGCCCGGCGCCCCGTCGTCCACCGGGACGGCGGGCGCCGCGGCCGGGGCGAGCGCGGCTCCCTCGGGAGCGCTCTGGCAGGCCGTGGCACCGAGCAGGAGAAGCGGGACGAGAGCGGCGGCGAGGACGGAAGCGGACTGACGCATGCGGGATCCCTCCGGGGATGTATTTCGGCCAGTCTCACGCGCCCGAGCGGGCAATTGCACACACCGACACGAGCGTGCGGAGCGAGTTGCCCGCCGATTGCCAGCACAATGCGTTCCGGCGGAATCCCGCCCCCGCGATCAACTGGAGGAAAAATGCCCCTGTCCCCCCGCCGAATGGCACTGGCGGCCCTGTCCGCACTGGCCGCCACCACGGTATTCACCGCCCCGGCCGGCGCCACCGTTTTCAACCAAGGCATTTCCGTGCATCCCGAGGCGCACATCGCCGCGGACGGCGGCGTCACCCTTTCAGGCAGCTACCACTGCGAGGGGGCCTCACCCATGGGGGCGATGCAGATCAAGGCGACCGTCGAGCAGGGCGGCAGCCGGCTCAGCATCGGCGGGGAGCAGGTCGTCTGCGACGGCACGGAGCGCAGGTGGGTGGCGCACGCGCCGGGCTTCGCCGCGGGCAGCGTGCACCCGGGCCACGCGAAGGTCACGGGGGAGCTCCAGGAGATCCGCCTCTCGGGCCTGATGCCGAGGTCGGTCACCACCGTCGCCCAGGACACGCGGGACGTCCAGGTCCACGAGGAGAACTGAGCGCTGCCGGGCCCCGGGCACTCGGGGCCCGGCCCGCCGCCCGGACCCGTCAGCGGCAGTCGGGCGCGACGTCGGTCATCGACATGAACGCCACCGACTGGCAGCCGCCGTCCGCATGCGGGCGGCCCGTCGTCCAGTCCACGGCCTTCGGCACTCCGGCGGCCAGCAGGAGCAGGGCCAGGATGCCCGTCGCGGCACTTTTGCTCAGCCTGCGCACAGCACGATCCGTTCCATGGCCGCATCATCACTCCACATCCCGCACCCCACAACTCGGCGTGAGCACCCGTCACCCGGCGCTGCGGGCCGCGCTGCCCGCGGCGTCGAACTCGCACCACACCGCCTTGCCGTCGCCGCGGGATTCCACCCCCCAGTGCGTGGCCAGTGCGTCCACCAGCAACAGCCCGCGCCCGGTCGTCGCCGACTCCCCCGGGGTGCGCCGGCGCGGCCACACGCTGGAGCGGTCCTTGACCCACAGCCGGATCCGCCGGACCGGCTCGGGCAGCACCTCCATGGTCAGCACCGCCCCGCCGTCGGTGTGCAGCAGGGCGTTGACCAGCAGCTCCCCCGCCGCCAGCTCCACGTCGTCGGCGAGCTCCGGCATGCCCCAGTCCCGCAGCGCCTGCCGCAGGGCGAAGCGGGCCTCGGACAGCCCCTCGGGGTCCGCCTGGTGGATGTACTGGTGGATGCGCGGGGCCCGGTGGGTGCCCGGGTCGGGAGCCCGGCGCAGCACCAACAGCGCCACGTCGTCGCCGGAGCCCCAGCGCTCCCAGAGCCGGTCCGACAGGTGATCGGCGAGGGCACCGGCCTCCTGGGGGCCGCTGCGGACCGCGTGGGCCAGGGCTTCCATGCCCTGGGTGATGTTGGTGCCGGGCTCCTCCACGAGTCCGTCCGTGCACAGCACGAGCGTCTCCCCGGGGACCAGGTCGAGCCGGGTCTCGGGGAACTCCTCCTGCTCGAAGATCGAGGCCAGCCCCAGCGGCAGGCCGCCGCGCACGTTGGGCCAGCCGGTGCGCCCGTCCGTGTGCCGGATCAGCGGGCCGAGATGGCCCGCACGGACGGCCCGTACGCCTCCGGTCTCCAGGTCCACCTGCGCGTACATGCAGGTGGCGAAGCGCTCGGTGTCCAGTTCGGCGAGGAAGCGCGAGGCCCGCGCCAGCACCGTGGACGGCGGGTGGCCCTCGCCCGCGTACGCCCGCAGGGCGATCCGGAGCTGGCCCATGATGGCCGCCGCGTGCGTGTCGTGGCCCTGTACGTCGCCCACCACGATGCCGACCCGGTCGCGGGGCAGGGAGATCACGTCGTACCAGTCCCCGCCGACCTCCCGTCCGCTCCACGCGGAGTGGTAGCGGACCGCGATCTCCCCGCCGGTGATCTCCGGGATCCGGCGCGGCAGCATCGCCGCCTGCAGGCCCGTCGCGAATTCCCGCTCCTGGTCGAACAGGAGCGCCCGCTGGAGCGACTGGGCGACGATGCCGGCCAGGCCCAGGCAGAGGTTCTTCTCCTCCGGGCTGAACTCGCTGCGCCGGCGGTAGAAGAGCACCAGGCCGCCGATCGCCTTGGCCTGGGCGATCAGCGGCAGGTAGGCGGCCGCGTCGTAGCGGATCCGGCTCAGGTAGTCGGAGAGCAGGGGGAACTCGACCGCCAGCTCCGCGAGCGAGGTGACGAAACGTGCCTGCCGAGTGATCACGGCCTGCGACAGCGGGAGCGAGCCGTCGAGCCGGGTGAACTTGCGCTCGCTGAGGATCTCCAGCGTCTCCCCGCTCAACGCGATGATCTTGATGGCGCCGTTCTCGACCAGTCCCAGCGCCAGCCCCTCCGCGCCCAGCCGCTCCAGCGCGCCCGCGCCGGTCAGCGTGGCCGTGACGTCGTCCACGGTCACCGCCCGCGACAGGGCCTCCGTCGTCCGCTGCACGATGGTCGTCTGCTGGGCCCGCGCCGACTCCAGCTTCCGCAGGAACGTGGCGTGCTCCAGCTCGGCGGTCGCGTCCCGGACGATCCCGAGGATCCGCTGCGGCCGGCCGTCCGCGTGCCGGATCACCCGGCCCTGGGCGTGGGTCCACTGGTCGCGGCCCTCGCGCCGCTGCACCGTGAAGTACGCGCCGTACGCCTCCTCGCCGGCCTCCAGGACGGCGATCACGGTGTCCGCGAGCCGCATGGCGTCCTCGGCCGGGATCCGCAGCCCGAGACCCTCCGGGGTCCCGTCGAACTCGCCCGGTCCCAGGTCGAAGACGGCCATCCCGGCCTCGTCCAGTGCCAGCGTCCCCGCGTCGAGGTCCCACTCGAAGCTGCCCATGCCGTTCAGCGCGAGCCGCTCCCCGGGCCCGGTCACGGGCTCCGGGCGGTCCGTCGGGTTCGGGCGGTCCGTCGCTGCCAAAGGTCACACCACCTAACGCCCGGGCCAGTACGGCTGGGAGATGAGCCGCTCCCACTCCTCGTCAGGATGCCCCGGAAGGGTGCGTCCGGCCTCCCGCCAGCGCTTGACCAGGGACATGTAGATCATGGTCTGGTCCCCGTACGAGGAGCTCGCGTACGGGGGGTACGGGGCATGCGGGGTGTACGCGGGCTCCTCGTACGGCTGGTACGGCTGGTACGGCTCGTACGGCTGGTATTGCTCGTACGGCTCGTACGGCGGGGGCCCCGCCGTGGCGGTTCCTGCCGCGGCGGGGCCGGCCGGCTGTTCCCCGCGGCTGGCGGGAATGCGTACCCAGCCACGGCCCTGTGCTCGCTCCGCGCTCATCGCGGACCCCTCTCACCGCAGATACGTGCTCGGATTGCCGGCAGTGGTCCGATCCGGCCGCGCCCCACCGGTCGAGCCCGGCAGCGGACCCCGGGCGCCGAGGCGCTTACGGACTCCTTTCACCAGTCTCCCCGCCGTGAAGCCCGCACCGTGCACGAATCGCATGGAAGGGCCGAATGAGGGAGCGGTCAGCAGCCCCGCGAAGAACAGCCCCGGCCAGGAGGACTCGAAGCCGGGGCTCAGCTCCGGCGTCCCGCCCTCCCCCACCGTGGCCAGCGCGTCCCGCAGCCCCGCGTCGAGCAGCCCCAGCCGCGCCAGGCCCGGGGTGAAGCCGGTCGCCGCGATCACGTGCGCCGTGTCCAGGACCACGGACTCCCCGGCAGCCGTGGTCAGCCCCAGCCGGGTCCGCTCGCCCACCGGGACCGCCCGGTGCAGCCGGTGCCCGAGCAGGACGGGCACCCGCCGCTCGAAGCGCTCCCGCAGCCACCAGGCGCCGGCCGGGCCCAGCGCGGTCGCCGCGATCCGCTCCCGGGTCGGGGCGGGCAGGTGGCGCACCGCCCACGGCAGCTCCGACCAGGCCCAGCTGCGCCAGCCGGTGCCCAGACCGCTGTGCGGATCGCGCAGGGCGCGCAGCGGGGGCCGCCGCAGCGGCTGGGGGACGGTGTTCCAGTTCAGCCGGGAGCGCCGGGCGACCAGGCAGGGCCGGGCGCCGCTCTCGGCGAGCAGGGCGGCCGTCTCCAGGGCCGCCTGCCCGGCTCCGAGCACGGCGACCTCCCGGCCGGCGAACCGGCTCAGGTCGCGGTGGTCGCTGCTGTGCGAGTAGTGCGTGGGCGGCAGGTCCCGCAAGGCCTCGGGGTGGTTGACGAAGGGCATGACCCCGACCGCCAGGGCCACGGTGCGGGCGAGCAGCGGCGGCCCTTCGGCGGTATGGACCCGGAAGCCCTCGCCGTGCGGGGTGACCTCGGTGACGGTGACCTCCTCCACTTCGGGCCCGGCGTGCCGGGCGAACCAGAGCCCGTACTCACTGAACGTGGCGATCGGCAGCGGAGTGCCGTGTTCCGCCGGGATCCCGCGGGTGGCGCAGTAGTCGGCCAGGCTGTGGCGGCCGCCCGGCGCCGACAGGTTGGAGGACCACGGCTCCGACTTCAGGTACATGCCGTCGGGCATGTGGTCCCGCCAGGACGCCATGGGCCGTCCGAGCACCCGTACGTCGAGTCCCGCGCCCGCCGCGTGCGCGGCGACCGACAGCCCGTACGGGCCCGCGCCGACCACCACGAGATCGTGCATCCGCGTCACGGCCGTCCTTCCAGTCTCACGTTCACGAGGTCACAACCCATCAGGTGCCACCGGTCAGGGGCTCACCGCTACCGGGTCACCACGTCACCGGTCACCGGGTCACCGCGTCACCCCTGTCACCGCGTCACCAGCTCGTCCGGCTCCGCCGACGCCTCCGGCGGCGCGCTACGGGAGACCGGCCCGCCCGGCGCCGGCCCTCCCGACGCCGCCGGCGGCAGTTCCCGGCCGCGCTGGCGCGGGGCGCGCACCACCGCCCGCGCGGTCCGCCGCCCGTGCGCCGGTACGCCGCGCAGCACCCGTACGCCCTTGCCCGCACCCCGCCCCAGGAAGGCGGCGAGCATCGCCGCGAACGGCAGCAGGTCGTCGGCGGCGAACCAGGCCGCCTCCACCCGCCCGCGGTCCGGCGCCGCAGCGGGCTCGCGCCGTCGCGGGAGCGACCGGCTCCGTACCGCGGCCAGCAGGGCGTAGTTCTCCGCCACGAACACCCGGCCCGGCCCCCCGGACGGCTCCGGGACCCGTTGGCCCGTCAGATCCAGGTACATCGCCTGGACCACGTCCAGCCCGGCCGCGTCCGTGAACAGCCGGAACTGCGCGCCCGGCCGCGGGTTGAAGTCCACCAGCCGGAAGCAGCCCCGCTCGTCCCGGCGGAAGTCCAGGTCCAAGATGCCCTGGTAGCCGAGCCGTTCGGCGATCCGCAGCCCCGCCTCCTCCACCGCGGGGTCCGGCAGCCAGCGCCCCACCGCCGTCAGGCCGGTCCGCACCGGCCAGGACAGCTCCTTGCGCCCCGACCCGGTCAGCAGCGGACGCCCGCCGCGGGCGAAGGCCCCGTGGAAGAACCAGTCGGTGTCCGGGCCGGCCGGCAGGAACCGCTGGAGCAGCAGCCGGCTCCCGGCCTCGGCGGAGCGCTCGTACAGTCGCCGCGCCTCGGCGGCGGTCTGCACGAGCGTGGTGCTGCGCAGGTCCGTACCGGCCGGCAGCAGCCACGGCCGGCTCCACTTCGCGATCACCGGCAGCCCGAGCCGCCACGCGGCGTCCGCCGCCTCGGCGCCGCCCGCCGGGATCACGGTCTGCGGGTGCGGGATGTCCCAACGCGCGCACAGCCGTGACAACTCGGCCTTGTCGGCGACCCGCGCGGGCAGCCCGTCCGGCTGATGGGGGATCCGGAACCGGCCCGCGAGCATCGGCGCCATGCGGGCGACGGCGATGGCGCTCAGATCGTCCATGGCGAAGAGCACCGCCTCCCGCCCGATCCGCTCGGAGACGCCGACCAGGCATTCGAGGAGCGCCTCGGGCGCCTCGGGATCCAGCCCGTCCGCGCCGCAGTCGGGTCCGGGGTGCACGGCACGCAGATAGCGCGAACGCCCCATGGGACCTCCCCCGGCCTCGACGACGGCATGGACCTCCACGCCCTTGCGCCCAAGGGATCTGACGGCGCCGAGGGTTCCGTGGTGGAACGGATTCCGATCGAGTCTGAGCAGAACAGCGGGCACATGGTTGGCATACGCGTGCATGGAAGCGGTGTCTTTCACCTAGTCGGACCAAGCGGGGAGTGTGCGCACCTGCGAATGGCCTATGCGGCGGTCACCGGACAGGCCATTCGTCGGATGTGATGCCTAACGTCTTTGGTAAGCACACCGATTCGGGATAGCTCGGGAGACGCCATGCCCAGACCAAACCGCCGACTGGCGAGCACCTGCATCGGTACGGTCACGGCCGGGCTGCTCGCCTCCGGGGCCGCGCTCGCGGCACCCGACCGGGGCAGGCCCGACGACTCCGACATCGCCATGGGCGCCTATCTCGACTACGGGCCGCCCGGCGTGGCCCGGATCCCGTACCTGTCGCGCTGGCTGGGCGGCAAGGAGATCCGGGTCGGGCACACCTATCTGCCCGGTGACCGGTGGGCCGGCATCGAAGGCAACGTCAGCTTCCTGGAGAGCTGGGCGCAGTGGCGCGGGGCGAAGGACGACCGGATGTTCGTCCTCAACGTGCCCATGCAGGAGCGCAACGAGTCCCGGGTGCCCGACTACCAGGTGGCCCAGCTGATCCGCGCGGGCGCGGGCGGCCAGTACGACCGGCACTTCAAGAAGCTCGCCGAGCGGCTGGTGGAGCTGGGCGTCCCGGACACGGTGATCGTGCTCGGCTGGGAGATGAACGGCACCACCTACACCCACCGCTGCGGGCCGGACCCGGAGAACTGGAAGGCGTACTGGAAGCGCGTCGTCAACACCATGCGCTCCGTGCCCGGCCAGGAGTTCAAGTTCGATTTCGCCCCGAACCGGGGTACGGACGCGATCGGCTGGAGCAAGTGCTACCCCGGCGACGACGTGGTGGACATCATCGGGATGGATTCGTACGACCAGGCCCCCGGGCGTACGTTCGACGAACAGATCAGCCAGCCGTACGGGCTCCAGGAGCACGTCGACTTCGCGAAAGCACACGGAAAGCGCATCTCGTTCCCGGAGTGGGGGCTGTACCGGCGGGGTGACAATCCGGAGTACGTGCGGCGCATGCTGAAGTGGATCGAGCAGACCAGGCCGATCTACCACACCATCACCGACTACTGCCCGCACGGCGTGTGGCAGTGCAAGCAGAACCCGGAGTCCGCGAAGGCCTTCCGCGACGCGCTGACCCCCGAGAAGCCCGGCCCGGTCATCCCGACGCCGGTCATCCCGACGCCGGTCATCCCCACCCCCGCCATTCCCACGCCGGTCATCCCCACGCCGGTCATCCCGACGCCGGTCATCCCGACGCCGCAGATCCCGACGCCGCAGATCCCCACGCCGGTCATCCCGACGCCGCAGATCCCGGCGCCCCAGATTCCGACGCCCGTGGTGCCGACCCCGGCGGTCCCCACGCCCGAGGTCCCGCTCCCCTCGCCCGTGGTCCCCGCCCCCGAGGCCCCGGTCCCGGTGCCCAGCCCGGTCGTGCCGAGCCCGGTCGTGCCCACGCCCGAGGTGCCCAAGCCCGACCCCGAGGTGCCCGTCCCCGCGCCCGAGCCCTCGCCCGTGGTCCCGAAGCCCGAGGCGCCGTCCCCGCAGGTCCCGACTCCGGTCCCGGCGCCCGTCACGCCGAGCCCGGTCGCGCCGCAGCCGCAGCCGCAGCCCGAGCCGCCCGCGCCGCAGCCGCCGCTCAACAACACGCAGTGGTGCGTGCCGCTCAACTTCGGCGAATGGCTCTCCAAGCTGGTCGGCAAGCAGTCGGTCTGCGTCGAGCTCGGCTGGGGCAAGAACTCCGGTTTCTGGCCCTTCTAGCCCCCGCCCCCTGCTGCGGCCCCGGCGCGGCGGTCCGCTCATCGGACCCGGAGTTCGTTGAGCCGGGCCCGCCAGTCCCGGGCCGCCGGCAGCGCCTCCCGCAGCACGTCCACCACCCGCTCGCGCCCCGCCACCTGCGACTCGTGCAGCCGCAGCAGGGGCGCGAGCGCGGCCGTGGCCAGCAGCAGGCGCTGGTTGACGACGGTCTCGGGCCGCCAGTGGTTCTTGTACGGCTCGTTGCCGCGCAGGAAGCTCACCACCGGGCGGCCCTCCTCCAGCGCCCGCGCCGTCTCGTAACGCAGCAGCAGCGTCGCCACGTCCACCTTCCGGTTGCGCAGGTCCGGGTCGGCCCCGTACAGGTAGCCGCCGCTCAACGCGCCCGACAGCAGCGTCAGGTTGGAGGCCACCACCTTCCCGTCGAGGCGGAACTCGGCGAGCCTGCCCTCCCCCGCCCGCACCATCCGCCGGGTGGCCCGGGTCAGGTGCTCGGCGAAGCGCGGCTTGAGGTGTTCGGGGGTCACTCCGCGGCCGCGCCACTGCTTCTCGTGCAGCCGCAGCAGCGTCCGCACGGCACGCGGCACTTCCTGCTCGGTGACCTCGTGCTCCTCGATTCCGGCCGCGTCGGTCTTGCGGAGTTTGGCCCGCACCCGCTGCGCGCCGGAGGCCGGCATCCGCTTGACCAGATCGTCGAACGGCATCGCGGGCAGCTCCATGCAGGTGGAGTCGGCCAGCTTGCTGCGCACCCCGGGCCACTGCCCGTACACCGCCTCGGCGGCGGCCCCGGGCCGCACCTCGCGCAGGTCCACCACGGCGCGCCGGGCGGCCCGGTGCAGGCCGCGGGCCAGCGCCGGGACGACCTCGTCGGCGTACTCCCCGGCCACGAGCACGTCGAAGTAGTCGGTGATGCCGCCGCCGAGCGGCACGAGCAGCGGCAGCGGCCGGTGTACGAGCATCAGCGCGGCCGCGCCGACCAGCTCCTCGCCGCGCCGAACGAGGACGATCCGGAGCCGGCCCTCCTTCCCGTACGAGAGCCACCAGGAGTGCAGCCAGGCATGGCTCTGGAAGGGGGTGGCGGTGGGGCAGCCGCGGACGAGCCGGTTCCACGGCTCCTCCAGCGCGGCGAACTGTCGGGGGTCGCGGCACAGCGTCACCGACAGGGCCCCGGCGGAGCCCGACGTCATCGAACGGACTCCTTCTCCTTGGTCTCGGTGTGCTCGCTCTGCGCGGGCAGCGAGGCGTACTCCTCGACGGCGGGCGCCGCGGCCTCGATGGCCGTGTCCTCCTTGCGCCGACCGGGCCGGGCCAGGAGCCACAGCCCGCCGAGGAGCCCGCCGGCGCACAGCCCGACGGCCCCGCTGACGGGCGCGGACGGCGAGGCGGGGTCGCTGGGCGCCACGGCCTGGTTGAACAGGAGCAGCTGGACGCCGGTGTTCTTGGCGGCCTGGTTGCTGCTGAGCGAGAGGGCGTCGGCGACGGCGTTGGCGATGTCGGCGGCCTCGGCCGGACTCTTGGAGGTGCCCGTGATGGCGATCATCGGGGACTCGGGGGAGGTCTCGGCACGGACCTGGGTACGCAGCTGCCGGGCGCCGATGCCCGCGCGCGGCTGGGCGTACGCGAGGGTGGAACTGCTGGTGGCGATGCGGGCGTAGGCCTGGGCGAAGCCGAGGGCGGTGGCCGGCTCGGTGGTGTCGTCGGGGACGGCGACGACATAGCTGGTGGCCGCGTACTCGGGTGCCTTGAGCACCCCGTACGCCCCGCCCGCGGCCAGCCCCAGCAGCGCGCAGGCGGGCAGTGGCCACCAAGCGGGGGGCGGCAGCAGCCGGCCCCGGCGGCGGTGGGCGGTCTTCTTCTGATCGGCGGTGTCGGCCATGAGGGTGCTCACTTCCTGAGTGAAGGGGGTTCGTGGGATCCGGTACGGGGCGAATCCAGCCCCGCCTGGGGACCCCTCCCAGCGGTAGCCGGGGGAGTTTGAGGCGCGGGGTCCGGGGCGGAGCCCCAGGCGGCCCGGGCGGAGCCCGGATCCACCGGCGCGGCCAGCGCGACCCCGTAGACGGACAGCAACTGCCGCGCGCTGCGCGCGATGTCGTAGCGCCGGACCACGGGCGGCGGCGGAAGCCGACGGGCCCCCGCCTCCATGTGCCCGCGCAGGGCGGCGACCAGCTCCTCGGTCCCGCTGCCGATCCGACGCGCTCCGGGGGCCTGGCTGGCGGGAAGGTCGTCGATGGCCGGGCAGGTCACGTGCAGCACGGGCAGCCCGGCGGCCAGCGCCTCGACCACGGCGAGGCCGAAGGCCTCCTCCCGCGACGGGGAGACGAAGACGTCCATCGCCGCGAGCAGCGCGGGGATGCCCGGCGTGCGCCCGTCCGCGCTGTCGCCGAGCGGGTCCCGCTCGCCCAGCAGGTGGATACGGCTCTGCGCGCCCAGCTCGGCGGCCAGGCTGCGCAGCGCGGCCCGCTCCGGCCCGTCCCCGGCGAGCAGCAGGTGCGCCCCGGGGAGCGCGGCCACCGCCCGTACGAGTACGTCGAACCGCTTGCCCGGCACCAGCCGCCCGACCCCGCCCACCACGAACGCCCGGTCCGACAGCCCGGTCCGGGCCCGGGTGGCCCGGCGGACGCCCTCGTCGAAGCGGAAGCGGACGGCCTCGATCCCGTTCGGCACGACGTGGACCCGTGCGGCGGGCACCCCCCAGCCCTCCAGCCGCGCGGCGACCGTGTCCGACACGGCGACCGTCGCGGCGCCGAGCCGTTCGCTGGCCAGGTACAGCGCCCGTACCCCGCCAGACAGCGGCCGGCCCTCGATCTCGGCCTCGCCGAGGGAGTGTTCGGTGGCGACCGTCGCGCCGACCCCCGCGAGCCGGGCCGCGAGGCGCCCGTACACGCAGGCCCGGTACAGGTGCGTGTGCACGAGGTCGTAGCGGCCGCGGCGGATGAACGTCACCAGCTTCGGCAGCGCCCCGAGGTCCCGGTTCCCGCTCATCCCGAGGTGCACGACCCGGACCCCGTCGGCCCGCAGCCCCTCGGCAACCGGCCCCGGGTTGGTCAGCGTCAGCACGTCACAGTGCATCGGCATGTGCCGCAGCAGCAGCCTCAGCTGCTGCTCGGCGCCGCCGACGCCCAGGCCCGTGATGATGTGCAGCGCCTTCAGCGTCACCGGTGGGTCACCGCCCGCCGCAGCTCGCGTACCTGGTGGCGCAGCCGCTTGACGTGCAGCCGGGACCCGCCGTCCGCCTGGCTGATGTGCGTACGCGGCAGGGCCCAGGGGCCCGCGAGCCGCCCGGGGTCGATGGCGCAGGCGTACGCGTACCCGGCGGCCCGCACCTGGGCCACGACCCGGGCGTCGAGGTGCCCGTACGGGTAGCAGAACCCCTCGGGCAGCCGCCCGGTCAGCTCGCGCAGCAGGTCGCGGCTGCCCCGGAGCTCCTGCTGGAGCACGTCGTCGGGGGTGGTGGTGAGGTCCTGGTGGAGCAGCCCGTGCGAGCCGATCTCCTGTCCGGCGGCGGCGACTTCGCGGATGCCCTCGGCGGTGAGCAGGGACTTGCGGGGGCCCAGCGGGTCCCACACGTTGTCCACGCCGAGCCGGCCGGGCAGCACGAACAGCGTGGCGGTGCAGTCGTGGCGGCGCAGCAGGGGCAGCGCGTTGGTGAGGAAGTCGGTGTAGCCGTCGTCGAAGGTCAGGCCGACCAGTCCGGCGCCGCGCCCGGCCGCGCGGGCCCGGAGCAGCTCTCCCACGGACACCCCGCGCAGTCCCCGGGAGCGCAGCCACAGCAGCTGGGCCTCCAGGACGTGCGGGGTGACGGTGATGCCGTACGGGTCCTCGGCGGGGTCGGTGAACTCGGCGACCGAGTGGTACATCAGGACCCACGGTGATGTGGTCCGGCGGGCGGGTACCACCGCGGCGGAACGAGCCGTGTCGGTGTCAGCGGACATTGCGGAACCTCTGGGTGAGCTGGGAGGTGAGCGAAGCGGTGAGCTTGGCGATCTGGGCGGGCATGGCGGTGACCTCCAGGGCCCGTATGGCCATGCCGGTGGCACCGAACATGGCCGGGACCAGCAGGCAGCCGAGGGCGGCGCTGACCATCGGGTCGGCGACCATCGGCCCGGCGATCCAGCCGGTGGCGCCGGCGGCGAACGCGGCGACCGAGAGCCGGCCGATGCTGATGGCCACCCGGCGGACCTGGATGGCGATGATCCGCGAGCCGAGGCCGGTGAGCAGCAGCGCGGCGGTGGTGGAGATGCCGGCGGCATTGGCGGCGGCGATTCCGTAGGTCCCCCACCAGCCGACGGCGAAGGCTCCGGCCACGATGTTGACGAGGAGTCCGGCACCCATCGCGAGCGCCGGGAACCAGATGGGCCGGGCGGTCGAGAAGAAGGGCCGGGACAGCGCCCCGACGAGGCAGTGGCCGAGGAGGCCGAGGCCGTAGACCCGCATCACGGATGCGGTGGCGGTGGTGTCCTGGTGGGTGAACGCGCCGCGTTCGAAGAGGACTTGGATGATCTGGGGGGCGTAGCCGATGACGAGTGCGGTGCCGGTGAGGACGGCGAGGGAGGCGAGCGCGAGGTCCTGCTCGACGCGCCGCCTGGCCTTCTCCCGCTCGCCGCCGGCCATGGCCTGGGCGACGACGGGGAAGGTGACGGTACAGATCATCAGGGAGAGGACCATCGGCATCTGCGCCACTTTCTGGGCGTAGTTCAGGTGCGAGATGGCGCCGGGCGGCAGCGAGGCGGCGAGGAACCGCTCGACGAGGACCTGGGACTGCCGGAAGACGGCGAAGAAGATCACCGGGGCGATGACGCCGAAGGCGATGAGGGTGGGCCGGTCGCGGTCGCGCTGGCTGCGCGGGGCCCACCGGGCCCGGGGCGGCCCGAAGCCCACGTTCCGGACGAACGCGGGCAGTTGGACCACGACCATCAGCAGCCCGCCGACGGCGACCCCGGCGGCCGCGGCCCGCACTCCCCACACGGCGTGCAGGGCCACCATCGTGCCGATGATGCCCACGTTGTACGAGACGTAGATGGCCGCGGGCGGCACGAAGGAGCGGTGGGCCCGCAGCGAGGCGCTGAAGTACCCGGCGATCCCGAACGACAGGACCGTCAGGGCCGTCATGCGGGTGCACTCGACGGCCAGTTCGGGGTCCGGCAGGCCGGGTGCGAGCACGGAGACCACGAGCGGCGCGGCGATGATCAGCACCGACGCGACGGCGGCCAGGAACACCGCGAGACGGGGCAGGGTCGCGCCCACGAGCAGCCGTACGGGATCGGCCGCGCGGGCCTCCCTGCGGGTGAGCCCGGCCCGGCTGGCGGCCCGGCGGGCCAGTGCTTGGCTGAAGGCGGGCACCATCAGCAGCGCCATGGCGTCCTCGATCAGCAGCGTCGAGGCCATCTCGGGCACGGTCCAGGAGATCAGGAACGCGTCGCTGTCGTGGCCGGCGCCGAAGAGGTGCGCGATGGTCTGGTCCCGTACGAGCCCGAACACCGCGCCGGCGGCGGTCAGCCCGGCCGTCACGGCGGCGGCCTTGACCAGGAACCGCCCGAGCGGAGCCGGCCCGCTGCCGCCGGGTGAGCCGGGCGCGCCGGGTACCGGGCCCGCGGCCGCCCGCGCACCGGCGGCGGGCCCGGTG